>NZ_JBJURU010000010.1:0-50147 GCF_046098115.1 Gordonia sp. VNK21
ACGGCTACCCGAACAGCACGTGACCAGCGTGTCCTGACGTATCCGAACGACCTGAAAGACACCCTCCGGGCCCGTGAAACCCGGCCGTGATCCGGCGGCAACCGGCCAGCCTGTCGTACCCGAACCGCAAAATCAGCCCTGCCGCAATCAATCCGAACCGCTCAGGCAGGGATAGGCACCGGATGAAAGATCGAGGCTAGTAGTACGCCGGTGCCCGACCGGCCGACCATCGTTGCGCGCGCCGTGATCCGAACCCGCCGATCGGCGGGACACGGCGCGCCGGTCTGTGCCGGTCACCTGCACGTCTGCGCTCCGGAATCGCCGTCGGTGGGCGCCGACGGGGTCTAGCGTGAAAGCCGTCGACACACCAGCCTCACCGGGAGCCACCATGACCTACACCGCCCTGGACCTGTACTCCGACGGCCTCGACTTCCTCACCGGAATCGTGCACGGCACCGACGCGCAGACCTGGCGGCAGGACTCGCCGTGCGCGGGCTGGACCGCCCTGGACGTGCTCGGTCACGTCTGCGATGCGACGAGTGCCGGCACCCGCATCCTGGCCGGTGAGCAGTTCGAGTTCACCGCCCATCAGCCGCCGGCCGAGGCCGTCGACGGCGAGCCCGCCGCGGTCTGGGATGCCCTTGCCGCACAGGCCCGCAGCGCGCTCGACGGGGTCGACGATCTCGAACGGGTGGTGCAGTCGCCGATGGGGCCGCGCACGGTGGCCGAAGGACTCTCGTTCCCGGCGGCCGATCTGTTTCTGCACGGCTGGGACATCGCCGCCTCCGGCGGGCGGTCCGTGACCATCCCCTCGGCGGCGGTGGGCTTCATCGACGCGATGTTCGACGGTCTGCCCGACGAGGCGGTGCGCCGGCCCGGGGTCTTCGGTCCGGCCGTGACCCCGCCCGAGGGGGCGACGCCCACCGAAGCCCTGATGGCCCGCTGCGGGCGTGACCCGCGACTGTCCTGACCTGCGCCCGTCCTGACCCGGTGCCGCGTCGTCGGCGGCCGTCCGGTCAGCCGGCCGGGAACTCCCCGTCGAGATAGAACCAGCGGCCGCCGTCGCGGACGAAGCGGCTGCGCTCGTGGAGTTCTCCGCGCCCGTCCGGTCCGCGGTAGACGGCGGTGAACTCGACGATGCCGTCGGCGTCGAAGGGTCCGCCCGCGGCGGTCGCATCGATGCGCAGATGCAGCCAGCGCAGGCCGTCGTCGAGGTCGAGGACGGCCGGACGGGTGGACGGATCCCAGGTGGCCCGCAGATGGTCGGCGTCGCCGAGCGCGAAGGCGGTGAACCGGCTGCGCATCAGGGCCTCGGCCGTCGGCGCCGGCCGCCCCTCCCCGAGTCCGGTCAGGTAGCGGCCGCAGCACAGCGCCAGGGTCTCCCCGCTGCCGCACGGACATCTCTTCTGCGCAGTCACGGTGCCCACGGTAGGGCACCGGCTCTTGACAGCCGGCCGAGACCGGTGTCATGGTTAGTTAGTCAACTAATTAACCGAACTACAGAGGACTGATCATGATCGAGGAAGGGCGGGCGATCTTCCAGCAGATCGCCGACAACATCGCCGACTCGATCATCGACGGCACGCTCGACGAGGAGACCCGCGCGCCGTCGACGAACGAGTTGGCGGCCTTCTACCGGATCAACCCGGCGACCGCCGCCAAAGGCATCAACCTGCTGGTTGACCAGGGTGTGCTGTACAAACGCCGCGGCATCGGCATGTTCGTCGCCGCCGGTGCGCGGACCGAACTGCTCCGCCGCCGGCAGGCCACCTTCACCGACCACTACCTCGAACCGCTGCTCGGCGAAGCCCGCCGGCTCGGACTGACCCCGGCAGACGTGATCGACCTGATCAGCCGGCGCACCGGGGACGGCACCTCCCCGCAGTCCGCAGCATCCGATTGACCTCTTCGAAAGGAGCGCAGTCACATGACCACCGACTCCCCCACCACCGGACGACCGGCCGACGCGCCCGCAGTCAGCGTGCGCGGTCTGGTCAAACGATTCGGCGGCAACACAGTCCTCGACGGCGTCGACTTCGACCTGCAGCCCGGCGTGATCTGCGGGCTCTTCGGCCGCAACGGCGCCGGCAAGACCACGCTCATGTCCATCCTCACCGCGCAGGGCTTCGCCAGCTCCGGGCAGGTGACGGTCTTCGGGCAGGCGCCCTACGAGAATTCGGCCGTGCTGCCGCGGATGTGCTTCGTCCGGGAGAACCAGAAGTACCCCGACGATGCCCGGCCCCAGCACGCCTTCGAGATCGCCCGGCTGTTCTACCCGAACTGGTCCGACGAGCTCGCCGCGCAACTGGCCGACGAATTCAATCTGCCGATGTGCACCCGCATCAAGAAACTCTCCCGCGGCCAGCTCTCCGCGGTCGGGGTGATCATCGGGCTCGCCTCGCGCGCCGACATCACCTTCTTCGACGAGCCCTATCTGGGACTCGACGCGGTGGCCCGGCAGATCTTCTACGACCGGCTGCTCGCCGACTACGCCGAACATCCGCGCACCGTGCTGCTCTCGAGCCACCTCATCGACGAGATCGCCGACATCATCGAACGCGTGCTGGTGGTGGACGGCGGACGGATCACCGTCGACGCCGACGCCGACGATCTGCGTGAGCGGGCGTTCACCGTGATCGGCAACGAGGACGCGGTGAACAGCTTCGTCGCCGGCCGCGACGAACTGCACCGCGAACGGATGGGACCGATGGCCTCGGCCACGGTGCTCGGCACGCTCAGCGGCGAGGACCGGACCCGTATCGCCGACCTCGGACTCAGCTCCGGACCGGTATCCCTGCAGGAACTGATCGTCCGGCTCACCCAGCACAACGCCGACGGACCGCTCGCCGCGGCCGCCGCCGAGAAGGGAGCACTGCGATGACCGCCGCCGTTGCGGACCGACCGGCCCGCACCCCCAACCGGACCCTCACCGTGGTCCGCATGCAACTGATCAACCGGCAGACCTTCCTCTGGCTGCCGCTGATCATCCTGCTGTCGTCGTTCGCGATCTCGCTGGCGATCTACGGGATCATCGCCTACACGGTGGGCGACGACGGCCGCGACCCCATCTACGGCGGCGGCTCACAGGCCCCGCTCTGGTACTTCGCCGCCGTCGGCGTACAGGCGTTGACGCTGAGTTTCCCGTTCTCCCAAGCGGTCAGCGCCACCCGTCGCGAGTTCTACCTGGGCACACTGCTCACCGCCGCACTGAGCGCACTGGGACTGTCGCTGATCTACCTGATCGGCGGGCTGATCGAAAAGGCCACCGACGGTTGGGGTTTCGACGGCTACTTCTTCTACCTGCCGTGGATCTGGGACCAGGGGCCGGCCGTGGCCACCCTGCTGTTCTTCGTGGTCTCGATGTTCGCGTTCATGCTCGGCTTCTGGGCGGCCACCATCTACAAGCGGTTCGGGATGCTGGGCGTGATCCTAACCATCGTCGGGATTCTGCTCGCCCTGGTGGTGGCCGCGGTGGCGATCACCGGCAGCCGGACGTGGACCGGCGTGGGCCGCTGGCTGGCCGGCGTGGAGCCGCTGACGGTGTGCGGGATCGTGGTGCTGGTGGCCGTGGTCCTGGGCGGAGCGTCGTACCTGACGCTGCGCCGGACGTCCCCGTAGAGCCGCAGGGTCGTCGGGATCGGCGCGTGTTCGGTGGTGGCCGAAGCGCTGCGAGGCCTCGGCCGGGGCCGCCTACCCGTCGAGACGACCGCGGATCTCGGCGCGGAGACGCGTCATCCGACTGTCCAGATCAGCGGCGGTGTCGGCGGCTTCGGCCAGCTCTCCGATGAGGCCGGGCGGAACGGCGGCGTCGTACTTGTAATAGATCTGATGCTCGATGCTGGCCCAGAAATCCATCGCGATGGTGCGGATCTGGAGTTCGACCGGGATCTGCTCGGTCCGGTCGGACAGATACACCGGGATCGCGATGGTCAGGTGCAGGCTGCGGTAGCCGTTCGGTTTCGGCCGGGCGATGTAGTCCTCCACCTCGAGCACGGTGATGTCGGACTGCGTGGTCAGGATCTCCTTGATCCAGTACACGTCGGAGACGAACGGGCACACCACCCGAACCCCGGCGATGTCCTGAACCGCCGCGGCGACCTCCTCCAGGGAGCCGTCCGCGCCGCGTTTGCGCGCCTTGTCGACGATGCTCTGCGACGATTTGAGGCGGGAGCGGACGTGCTCGATCGGGCTGTGGTCGTAGGTTTCGGCGAACTCTTCGCGCAGGATGTCGATCTTGGTGGTCAGCTCGTCGATGGCGAACTTGTACCGCAGGCGGAACATGTTGAGCTCGCGCCAGAAGCCCTGCAGCTGGTCGCGGGACTGCGCGAGGGTCTCCAGGACGGTCGCCAGCTCCGGCGCCGTCTGGCCGTTCGACGGATCCGGCGGCGCTGAGCGGGCCGCAGCCTCGGTCCAGGGCGAATCATCAGCAGAAGCCATGGGCTCGACGATACTGGTCGCGCGAAGGCCCGCCCGGTGAGGCGAGCCCGCCCGGCCGCTCAGGAACAGAACATTCCCTGGCCGAAATGCTCTCGGCCAGGGAATGTCGAGCCGCTCGGCGTTACCGCCGGGCCGAACAGGCTCAGGCGTTGACGCGCTCGCGCTTGGCGGCCTCCCGCGCCAGGAAGCGGTCGCGCTGCTCCTCGAACCGCGCCGCGTCCTTGTCGGTCTGCTCCAGGTATGCGGCGAGTTCTTCGCGCGCCTTCTCGCCGCGAGCGCCGAAGTCGGTGCGGTCGAAGATGCCCCACTTGCGCATCACCGGCCACACGACGTCGTCGAGGTGCTGGCGGATGTCGTACACGCCGTGCTTGGCCATGATCAGACTCATGCGCCGGAAGTTGGGCATGCCGATGCCCGGCATGTCGAAGTTGGTGACCACCGAGGTGATCGCCTCCATCGCCTGGTCGGGCGCCAGATCGAGCGCTGCCGCACAGAGGTTGCGGTAGAAGATCATGTGCAGGTTCTCGTCGGCGGCGATGCGCTGCAGCATCTTGTCGGCGATGGGATCGTTGCAGGCCTTGCCGGTGTTGCGGTGGCTGACGCGGGTGCCGAGCTCCTGGACGGTCACGTACGCCACTCCGCGGAGCAGCCCGTTCAGATCGTCGGAGTGGGCGCCCTTGGTCATGTTCGTCATCCGGTCGTTCTCGAGCGCGACCGGATCCACCCCGCGCGTCACGACCAGATAGTCGCGCATCACGATGGCGTGACGGTTCTCCTCGGCGGTCCAGCGGCCGACCCACGTACCCCACGCGCCGTCGGGCGAGAAGTATTCGGTGATCTCCCGGTGGTACGACGGCAGATTGTCTTCGGTCAGCAGGTTGAGCGTCATCGCGGCCTTGGCGACCTCGCTCAACTGCGACTGTTCCGGATCCCAGTCCTCGCCGCCCATCGCCGCGAAGTTGCGCCCCTCCTCCCACGGGACGTAGTCGTGCGGATGCCAGTCGCGCGCGAGGGACAGGTGCCGATTCAGTTCCTTCTCGGCGACGGGTTCCAGTTCGGTGAGCAGTTGGAGTTGAGTCAGATCCTCTGGCACGGGCTGGTGCCTCCTGGTCCTGGAGATTGAGTGTGACGTACCGCACACTAGGCCACCTGGTGGTGCCCCGCAACCGCGCGACACGGATCAACCCGTGGGGCCGGCGGTGAGGCCGGCGCTGTCATCGCCTGGCTGGGCCGGCCGCCGGACCGTCCCTCCGAGAGCTGAGCGGCGGTCAGGACCGGGGGCACTCGCTGGTGGCCGGCTTGCCCTGCAAGCGGGCGTCGAGCCACTGCATCGCCTCCGGGTAGGCGATCACCGCGGCTGACAGGTGCTCGCCGGGCACCTCCCGGTACACCGCGTCGGCGCCGAGTTTGCACTGCTCCGCGTACAGGTTGCGGGCGCCCTGCACCGGGATCCAGATCTCGTTGGCGCCGTGGTAGATGTACAGCGGCAGGTCGGATTTGGTGCTGGGCATCTGCGTGGCCCGATAGACCTTCTCGGCCACCTCGGAGTTGAAGGGGTCCTTGTCCTTCGACAGCACCTGCGCCGGCAACTGGAACGGGGCGGCGACACCGTAGTCGTCGCCGCAGGAGTTCTTGAACGACGACGTCGCCAGCCACCGACCCAGGTTGTTCGTCAGCTCCAGGATCTCGGGCCGCTCGCGGGCCACCCCCAGCGTCCCGGCGAGCATCACACCGGTGGCGATGTTGGCGTTCATGGCCCCGGCCAGGAGCCGGAAGTCTGCGGGCACACCGCCGAGGGCGGCGCCCACCATCCGGTCGGTCAGGTCGGGGGCGTACTCGCCGAGCAGCTTCGCGGCGCCGTTGGTGGCGATCGCACCGCCGGAATAGCCGGTCAGGGCCACCTTGCTGTCGGCGTACTTCTTCGGTGCGTACCTGGCGGCAGCCCGAATCGAATCGAGTACGACGTGCCCGGCGAGAGTCGGCTCGGCGTAGGCCTGCCGCGGACCTTCGTGGTCGGGGATGATCACGGTGTAACCGCGCGCGAGTGCCAGCTGGGTGGTCGGCGGGAACAGGTCGGTCTTGTTGGTCCTGTCCGACAGGCCGTGAGCAAGGGTGTAGCCCGCCGTGCACTCGTGGCCCAGGCCGTTGATCGGCACGTTGTTCACCAGGATCGGCCGCGGCCCGGCGCCCTTCCACGGGGCGCGGGGCTCGATCACCGTCGCCGTCCCGAAGATCGGCTGCCCCTGGACGTCGGTGGAGCGGAACTTCAGCATGCGTGCACTGCGAAGGGGGACGGTCACCAGGAACCCGGCGGTGCCGGTGACGTCCCGGGTGGCCAGGACCTCGCCGTTGGCCCGCTTGTCCAGACTGCGCGGCCAGCGATCGAACATCGGATCGCCTACCGGATCGGGCAGCGTGGCCGCGCGCACCTCCAGCGTGGAATGGGAGTAGCCCGGTGCCTGGGCGCGCTGCGGGATCCGCTTCAGGTGCGGAATGTCGGCGGGCGGCACCAGCTGGTCGACGCCGTCGATCACCTCGCCGGGCAACGGCCGCAAGTTCGGCGGGGTCGGCCGGGCGGGCTCGGCGTGGCTCGGGGCGATGGCCGGGCCGGCGAGCAGCACAGCCGCGGTGGCCACCAGGGCACGAGCAACGGAACGGCGCATTGCACCGACGTTATCGGCTATTGCTTCGGTTGTATCCCCCCGTGCGGGTATCGATCGGGTGAATATCGGTCCGGCGGCGGCTCGCACGACGCCTCCGCGGCCCGCGTCTCGAGACCCGGCGCCCGACGGGCCGCGCTTGTTCTTGCTGGTCGAGTGCCCGACGGGGCCGCACGTTTCATTGCTGGTCGAGTGCCCGGCGAGGCGCCAGCCGAGACGGGCATATCGAGACCACACGCGATCCGCCAAGGGCCGCGCTTGTTCTTGCTGGTCGAGTGCCCGGCGAGGCGCTAGCCGAGGCGGGTGTATCGAGACCACACGCGCGACCCGGCAGGGGCCTCGATACACCGCCCTCGTTCCTCGGGCGGCACTCGGCCACCAACAAAAGCCGCACGTCTCATTGCTGGTCGAGTGCCCGACGAGGCGCTAGCCGAGGCGGGTGTATCGAGACCAGGCGCGCGACCCGGCAGGGGCCTCGATACACCGCCCTCGTTCCTCGGGCGGCACTCGGCCACCAACAAATGGCGCACGCCTCATTGCTGCTCGAGTGCCCGACGAGGCGCCAGCCGAGACGGGTGTATCGAGACCACCCACGCGATCCGCCGAGGGCCGCGCTTGTTCTTGCTGGTCGAGTGCCCGACGAGGCGCCAGCCGAGGCGGGTGTATCGAGACCAGGCGCGCGGCCCGGCGGGACCTGGACACACCGCCCACCAACAAAAAGCGCACGATTCATTGCTGGTCGAGTGCCCGACGAGGCGCCAGCCGAGACGGGTGTATCGAGACCACACGCGATCCGCCGAGGGCCGCGCTTGTTCTTGCTGGTCGAGTGCCCGACGAGGCGCTAGCCGAGGCGGGTGTATCGAGACCACACACGCGACCCGGCAGGGGCCTCGATACACCGCCCTCGTTCCTCGGACGGCACTCGGCCACCAACAAAAGCCGCACGTCTCATTGCTGGTCGAGTGCCCGACGAGGCGCTAGCCGAGGCGGGTGTATCGAGACCACCCACGCGGCCCGGCAGGGGCCTCGATACACCGCCCTCGTTCCTCGGGCGGCACTCGGCCATCACGGAAGGCGGCACTCGGCCGCCAAGGAAGGCGGCACTGCGATGTCGGGGGTCAGGAGGAGAGGGCGAGGTAGAGGGCCAGGGCGAGGCCGCCGAGACCGATGGCGACGCGGAGCGGACCGGCGGGCAGGCGGGAGACGACCGGCGGACCCAGCCAGCCGCCCAGGAGACAGCCGACGCCCATCGCGGCCGCGGCCGCCCAGTGCACCGGACCCCAGATCATGAAGGCCACGGCGGCAACGGCATTGGCCACCCCCAGCAGCGCCGACTTGAGCAGGGTGGCGCGCCACAACGGCAGCGCCGTGGCCACCATGGCCAGCGCCAGGAAGATCACCCCGGCGCCCGCACCGAAATAGCCGCCGTAGATCGAGACCAGGAAGACCCCCGCCACCCACAGCACCGGCCGGTCCACACCGTGCGCGATCCACGCCCGCAGCCGCGGCTGCACCAGCAGCGCCAGCGAAGCCACCGCCACCAGATACGGCACCACGAAGCCGAACGCCTCATCCGGCGACACCAGCAGCACCAGGGCCCCGACCACACCGCCGGCCAGCGCGGCGAGCGCATCCCGGCCGAGCGAACGACCACCGTCGTCGGCCGTCAGCACCCGCCCCGACTTGGCGAAGCTCCCCACGCCGACGGCCACCAGCGCCACCGTGTTGGTCACATTGGCCGACAACGGATCCAGGCCCACCGCCAGCAGCGCCGGGTAGCTCACCAACGACGCCATGCCGGTCACATAGCCCACCAGTCCGGCACCGAAACCGGCCGCGAGCAGGATCGCCAGATCGACGATGCTCACGGCCGGATCACGGTTCGCACGGGGTCACGCAGCCTGCCGGCGCGTCTGCGCTCAGTGCGCGAAGTGCCGGGAACCGGTGAGGTACATGGTGATTCCGGCCGCCTTGGCCGCCTCGATCACCTCGTTGTCGCGGACACTGCCGCCGGGCTGGACCACCGCGCACACGCCGGCGTCGATCAGCACCTGCAGGCCGTCCGGGAACGGGAAGAAGGCGTCGGAGGCGCCGACCGAGCCGGACGCCCGGTCACCGGCACGGTTGACCGCCAGGTGCGCCGAATCCACCCGGTTGACCTGGCCCATGCCCACACCCACCGAGGCGCCGTCGTGCGCCAGCAGGATCGCATTGGACTTGACCGCACGGCATGCACGCCAAGCGAAGACCAGGTCGGCGAGAGTCTGCTCGTCGGCGGCCTCGCCGGTGGCCAGCGTCCAGTTGGCCGGGTCGTCGCCCTCGGCGTCGATCACGTCACGGCTCTGCAGCAGGACGCCGCCGGAGATCGGCCGCAGCTCCACACCGGTCTCGGCGGGGGCCGGCGCGATCAGGATGCGCAGGTTCTTCTTGCGCGAGAGCACCTCGACGGCGCCGTCGGCGTACGACGGCGCGATGATCACCTCGGTGAAGATCTCGGCGACCTGCTCGGCCATCTCGACGCTCACCTCGCGGTTCGCGGCGATCACCCCGCCGTAGGCGCTCACCGGATCGCAGGCGTGGGCCTTGCGGTGCGCCTCGGCGATATCGGCGCCCACCGCGATACCGCACGGGTTGGCGTGCTTGATGATCGCGACCGCCGGCCCGGCATGGTCGTAGGCGGCCCGCCGCGCGGCGTCGCCGTCGGTGTAGTTGTTGAACGACATCTCCTTGCCGTGCAACTGCTCCGCCTGCGCCAGCCCCGGCTCGCCGCCCACATACAGCGCGGCCTGCTGGTGCGGGTTCTCGCCGTAGCGCAGCACCGCCTCGCGCTCCCAGGTGGCGCCGGTCCACACCGGGAAGCCGTCCTCCTCGTCGGGCGCGACCACACTGCTCATCCAGGACGCCACGGCCACGTCGTAGTCGGCGGTGTGCCGGAAGGCCTTGGCGGCCAGCGTCTTACGCTCGGCCAGCGAGAAACCGCCGGTGCCGACGGCCTCGGCCACCGAAGCGTAGTCGGACGGGTCCACCACGACGGCGACCGACGGATGGTTCTTGGCGGCGGCACGCACCATCGACGGTCCGCCGATGTCGATCTGCTCCACACACTCGTCGGGCGAGGCGCCGGAGGCCACGGTCTGGGTGAACGGATACAGGTTGACGCACACCAGCTCGAACGGGGCGATGCCCAGCTCGTCGAGCTGACGCAGGTGATCGTCCTTGCGGGTGTCGGCCAGCACACCGGCGTGCACCCGCGGATGCAGCGTCTTCACGCGCCCCTCAAGGCATTCCGGGAAACCGGTCAGCTCGCTGACCTCGATCACCGGCACACCGGCGGCGGCGATGGTCTTGGCGGTGGACCCGGTGGACACGATCTCCACCCCGGCGGCCTGCAGCGCCGTGGCGAGCTCCTCGAGCCCGGTCTTGTCATAGACGCTGATCAGGGCCCGCCGGATGGTCCGGCGATCTGCAGATGCGTTCACGGGATGTATGCCTTTCGTCCATCGGTCACGACGCCATGCGCCACCACGGCCGCCACCACCGACGGCAGCAGCTCGCGTTCGACTTCTTTGATGCGCTCATGCAGGGATTCGACGGTGTCGTCATCGGCGACGGTCACCACCTGCTGAGCCAGAATGGGTCCGGTGTCGACGCCGTCGTCCACCAGATGCACGGTGCAGCCGGTCACCTTGACGCCGTGCGCCAGCGCATCGGCCACCCCGTGCGCGCCGGGGAAAGCCGGCAGCAGGGCCGGATGGGAGTTGAGCACGTGCCCGCCGAATCGGCCGAGGAAGTGCGCGCCGAGGATCCGCATGAAACCGGCGGTGACCACCCACTCCGGCGCGAATCCGGCCACCGTCTCGGTCAGCGCAGCGTCCCAGGCCGTACGGTCGGCGTGATCGGCGGGGCGGCACACGCTCACCGGGACTCCTGCGTCGGCGGCGATGCCGACGGCGGCGCACTCACGATCGGACACCACCCCGGCGACCGCGAACGGCGCCTCGTCGGCGGCGGCCAGGATCGCGGCCAGCAGCGAGCCGGTACCGGATGCCATCACCACGACGGGCACACGGGAGTCCGGCAGGCTGTTCACGCCCTCAAGATTAGTCGCCGTCGGCGCCCCGGGACGACACCGGGTCGCCGGGCCGCTGATCTGCGGTGTCACCGGATCCGGGCAGGTCGTCATCGGCGAGGTAGTCGTCGGCGAGGTGGTCGGCTGGGCCGTCGGCCTCATCGTCGTCCAGCGGCTCGAGCACATCGGTGGCCACCAGGTCCGGGTCCGCCTCGTCCCCTTCCGTCACCGCCTCGTCGCCGCCGTCCGCATCCGGGTCGTCGACGATCTCCAGACCGTCGAAGTCCTCGTCGGCGAGCAGTTCGTCGAGGTCGAAGGGCACGGCGTCGGCGATGCGCTGGGATCTGGTGGAGGGCAGCAGGTAGTGCACGCCGGCGCACGCGGCGCCGACGACCATGATCCAGGCGAAGGTGTAGCCGGCGGCCACCGGGGCGCTTGCGCCGAGGCTGCCGATCTCACCGACCCGTCCGCCGGCCAGCACCGAGGCGACCGCCACCAGTCCGGCGGCCGCGGCGGCGGCCACAGCGACCGCACGCAGGTGTTTGACGATCTCCACGCTGCGGCAGTACCAGCCGATGAGCACGCCGGTGAGCAGCGGAATGAGCAGGACGGCAAAGCCGACGGCACCGAGATGCTCGGGCATCACACCCAGGACGGGCAGCGGAGGGAGCGTGCCCGGATCGGTGCCGAACGCGGTCAGCGAGGCGGTGCCGACGTTGACCTCGGCGCCCACGCTCACCCCGAGCGCGGCCACCAGCACATTCGGCAGGTAGAGGATGGACAGGCCCACCAGGCCGAGGTAGCCGTCCACGCTGTGGCCGCCCTCGATCAGCTCACCGATCAGCGACCAGTGGGCGAGTTCTCCGGCCAGCACCAGGATGCCGCTGCCGGCGACCAGGGCGGCGAAGGCGATCAGACCGGCGCGGGCACCCACCCGATCGGTGGCCGGGAACTCGTACTGCGCGAACAGCGGGGCCAGGCAGCGCCGTCCCACGCCGATCAGCACCCCGATGCCCTGCACCAGCAGGGTGGCGCCGAAGGCGGTCAGCGGATCGGGTTGGCCCAGCGACGACACCGAGGAGCCGTCGGCCACCACGGCCAACGACAGGGCCGTGGTCAGCAGGGATCCGCCGAGCGCGGCACCGGCGATGGTGCCGACCGCGGCCAGGCTGTCGGTCTCCCGGGCGGCGCGGGCGGTGACCGCGGCCACGGCGGCGATGAGCAGCAGGGTCGGCAGCAGCGGCAGCGCGCCCACGATGGTGTCGCCGACGGTCAGCGGCACCTGATTGACCACCAGCCAGCCGGCGGCCACCTGCGAGGGCAGTCCGCTCACCGCTCCCCCGGCGATGGCCTTGACCAGGGAGACGACCACGGTCAGGACCACGACGGTCAGCGCCGGAACCAGCAGGGCGACCTTGATCAGATCCCAGGTGGCGGCCCGCGTCGGCGCGACGTCGTCGCGCCGCGCCAGCCGGCTCTGCCGTAGCCGGGTCGCCAGAGATTCGGGATGAGAAGCCATTGCCTACGAGCGTGGCACGGTCGGTGATGGCCGCCGAGGGGGCGCGCCGGGGCCGGGCCAATTGAGCCGCAGTTCTCAGTCTGCGCTCATCCAGGCGAATGACCGGGGACGACGGGGACACGGGTACGACGGGGACACAGATACGACCGCGGCGCCGCCGATCACGATGATCGACGGCGCCGCTGTCTGGTGTCCGAGGCGGTCAGGCCTTGTGCTCACCCGTGTCAGACTCCGGCTTGACGAAGGCGGTGGTGGCACCGTCGTCGGCCGACTCCGGCGCACTGTGGCTGGTGGGCGCACCGGTGCCGGTGTAGCTGGTGGGCTCGCTGCTGCCGGTGAAGCTGGTCGGCGCGTTGCTGCCGGTGTAGCTGGTCGGCTCGCTGCTGCCGGAGTAGCCGGTCTGCCCGTACGCCGAACCCGCCGAGGCCTGCTGGCCGTAGGCCGAACCGGTGGAGGCCGAGCCGGTGGAGGCCGACTGGCCATAAGCCTGGCCGTACGCCGAACCGGTGGACGCCTGACCGTAGTCGCCCGCCGGCGAGGCGGCCGGCGACGAGCCGGTGGAGGCCTGCTGGCCGTAGGCCGCGCTGTAGTCGTAGCCGGCGGACTGCTCGGCGGCCGGGGCCGCGCCCGAGGCAGCGGCGGCCTCGGCGGCGGGCGCCGCAGCGGCCGGAGCCACCTGCACGAAGCCGGCCTCGATCAGCAGCCACAGCACCGCGGCGATCGCACCGAGGATGGTGAAGATCAGCAGGATGATGGCGCCGGCACCCTTGTCCGCGCCGTCGTAGAGGCCCTTGGTGGCGAACTGGAAGATGCTGATCAGCGCCGAGGTCACCGTGAGCGCGGTGATGCCGGCGACGAACTGCTTACCGGCACCGACGATGAAGGTCAGCGCCGACGCCACACCGGCCACCGCGAACAGAGCCCAGGGCAGTGCGAAGAAGGTCTCGAACAGCTTGACCGACTCGTTGCCGCCCTTGTACCCGGCCAGGAAGCCCAGGAAGAGCATGAGGATGCCCAGGCCGGCGACGGAGGCCGCCAGGATCAGGCCGGTCTGCGGCGGCAGACCCTGGCTCGGCGGCTTGGGAGCGGTGTACTGTTGCTGCCCGTAGCCGTACTGGGCCTGCTGCGGGTCGTACTGCTGTCCGTACTGGGCGGACTGCCCGTACTGGGCGGACTGTCCGTAGTCCGCCGGCTGGCCGTACTGGGCCTGCTGCCCGTACTCGGCCGGCTGGCCGTACTGGGCCTGCTGCCCGTACTGCTGCTGGCCCTCGCCCTGACCGTAGCTGCCCTGGCCGTAGCCAGAACCCGACTGCGGGTACGTCATCAACCAACTCCTTATACGGAAACGGCCATCTTGCGACGGCCCGTGAACGTCCCCCACGCTAATACAGACACCCACCCCTCGCGCTAGTGCCCGTGCCCGGAAACTCCGGGACGAGCCGGCGCCGCGGCGCCGGACTCTTTGAGGTGTCCGGCTTCGATCAGCACCCAGATCACCGCCGCGACAGCGGAGAGCAGTGCGCAGATCAGCAGCATGACCATGCCCGCCCCGTTGTCGTCGCCGGAGGCGAACTGGAAGACGGTCACCAGCACGCTGACCACGGTCAGCGCGGCCACTGCCCCGGCCACCCATTTGTGCGAGCCGAGCAGAAAGGTCAGGGCACAGACCACTCCGGCCACCGCGAGAAGCAGATACGGTCCCACGGCCCAGCTCTCGAAGACCTTGGCGGTGTAGGTGTAGCCGCCGTAGTCGTTGTAACTGGTAGAGCTCTCGGCGTTTAGAAAGCCCAGGAAGATCATCAGAATGCCCAGGCCGGCGACGGTCCCGATCAACACGGTCCGGGTGCCGGCCGGCAGCGTCCGGCCCGGCGGCGCAGTGGATTGCGGCGAACCGGACTGGGGCGGACCCGATTGAGGCGGCGCCGGTTCGTGCCGGCCGTAGTGCCCGGGCGGGACCGGCCCGGAGCCCGGGTGCGGCCGCTGCTGGTGGCGCGGCTGCGGATTCTGCGGCGGCGGTCCGTAGGACTGCGGAGTGTGAGGTGGCGCGGCACCCCGGCCGTTGCCGGATGGCTCGCGACCGGAGTCCGCCTGCGGATACGTCATCGACCTGCTCCTCGCCGAAGGATGGCCGTGCGCCGACGGCCCGGGTCGCATCACGCTATTACAGGCGCGCACAGCGGCCGCGCGTTGCGTCGGTCGAACGATCGACTGCGCCGGGGTAGATACCGCATCGCTCAGCCCCACCGACTCGGGTCTGCCCTACCGAATAGTCGGTGGGGCTGAGCAGAATCGGTGGGGCTGAGCCGGGCCGAAGCGCGAGCACTACCAGGAGTGAGCGCTCCCGCGCTCCCGGTACCAGCCGATCAGTTCGGGCTGATCCACCGACTTCGGGTCCAGGTTGACGCTGTCCCGGCCGGCCAGAATCGCGGTGACCGGAACCTCGAGCTTCTTACCGGTGCGGGTGTGCGGAATCCCCGGCGCCAGGATCACCTCGTCGGGCACGTGCCGCGGGGAGAGCCGGGTGCGCACCTGCTGCCGGATCCGCCCGACCAGCTCGTCGGTGAGTTCGGCGCCGGGGATCAGGGTGACGAACATCGGCATCCAGTAGGCGCCGCCGGGACCGTCCACACCGAGCACGAAGGCCTCGGCGATCTCATCGATCCCCTCGACCACCTCGTAGATGTCGGCCGATCCCATCCGGATGCCCTGCCGGTTGAGCGTCGCATCGCTGCGGCCGTGGAAGATCAGGGAGCCGCGGCCGGTGAGCGTCACCCAGTCGCCGTGCCGCCACACCGGTGCGGTGGGCTGCTCGCCGCCCGACCACACATGCTCGAAATAGGCGGCGCGGTAGCGCGCACCGTCGGGGTCGTCCCAGAAACTGACCGGCATCGACGGCATGGGCGCGGTCACCACCAGCTCGCCCACCTCGTCGACCAGCGGCCGGCCCTCGGGCGACCAGCTGGCCAGCGCCACCCCCAGCATCCGGACCGGCAGCTCGCCGGGGCGGGCCGTGATGCCGGTGCTGCCGCCGGCGAATGCGCTGACCACATCGGTGCCGCCGCTGATCGACGAGATCTCCAACTCCGGTGAGAGCGCCTGATGCACCCACTCGAACAGGTCCGCGGGCAGGGTGGAGCCGGTACTGCCGAGAGTGGTCAGGGCACTCAGGTCGTGGTCGCGGCCCGGTGCCAGACCGGCTTTGCGCGACGCCTGCAGCTGCCCGGGGCTGGTACCGAAGTAAGTGACCTTCTCGTCGGCGACGATCTGCCACAGCCGGTCGGCGTCCGGATACAGCGGTGAGCCGCTGTAACAGACGATCCGGGCGCCCACCAGCAGACCGGCGATCTGGAAGTTCCACATCATCCAGCTGAGCGCGGTCTGCCAGAAGAACACCGACTCCGGGCCCAGCCCGGCGTGCAGCCCGGCCGACTTCAGATGTTCGACGAGCACCCCGGCGTGCCCGTGCACGATGCCCTTGGGCCGGCCGGTGGTGCCCGACGAGAACAGCACCCAGAGCGGATGGTCGGCCGCCACCGGTACCGGCCGGGGGCTGCCCGACGCACCGTCGACGACGTCGGCCCAGGCGAGCCGACCCGGCGCCGACGCCCCCGGCTCGTCGCCGACGACGATGTGCAGCGCCACCTCGGGCAGCAGCCCCGCCAGGGCGTCGCTGTCGGCACGCTTGTCCACATCCTTGCCGTTCCACCGGTAGCCGGTGGCGGTGAACAGGGCCTTGGGCCGCAGCTGGCCGAGGCGCGCCGCGGCCCCCTCCGGCGCATAGTCCTGTCCGCAGCCCGACCAGACGGCGCCGAGCGAGGCGGCCGCCAGGAAGGCGACGACGGTTTCGGGCACATCCGGCAGATATCCGGCGACCACGTCGCCGGCATTGATTCCGGCCTGCGCGAGACGTTCGGCGACGGCCGCGACCAGGGCCGGCAGCTGCGCCCAGCTGATCGCGGTGCGGGCACCGTCCTCGCCGAGACCGACGATCGCCTCGCCGGGCAGGTCGCGGTGGGCCAGGACGGCATCGACGTAATTCAGCCGCACCTGCGGAAACCACTGGGCGCCAGGCATCTCCGTGCTCGCCAGCACGGCGTCGTCGCCGTCGGCCAGCGGAGACTCGGCGATCTCGTCGAGCCGGTAGAAGTCCCACACCGCCCGCCAGAAGCCGGGCAGATCGGCCACCGAGTACTCCCACAACTGCTGATAGTCGGTGAACGGTTCACCGGTCCGCGTGCGCAGCAGGTCGACGAAGTCGGCGAACGCCCCGGCCGGCCACGGCTGGGCGCCGGTGCCGCCGGGAGTGGTGGTCACGCTGTCAGGGCTCACGGGCTCAGCCTTCCAGTCCGAGGAACTCGACGGCCTGGGCCCGCATCTCCACCTTGCGGACCTTGCCGGTGACGGTCATCGGGAACTCGTCCACCACCCGCACATACCGGGGGATCTTGTGCCGGGCGATCGCATCGGCGGCAAACGTGCGCAGCCCCTCGGCGGTCAGCTCGGCCGCACCCTCGCGCAGCCGCACCCAGGCCATCAACTCCTCCCCGTACTTCTCGTCGGGCACACCGATCACCTGGGCGTCGACGATGTCGGGGTGGGTGTACAGGAACTCCTCGATCTCCCGCGGATAGATGTTCTCGCCGCCGCGGATCACCATGTCCTTGATCCGCCCGGTGATCCGGACGTAGCCGTCATCGCCGTCCGAACCGTCGCCCATCACCGCCAGATCGCCGGTGCGCATCCAGCCGTCCTCGCTGAGCACCTCGGCGGTCTTGGCCGGCTCGTTCCAGTAGCCGAGCATCACCGAGTAGCCGCGGGTGCAGAACTCGCCGGTCTCCCCGCGCGGCAGGGTCTCCCCGGTCACCGGATCGATCACCTTGATCTCCAGGTGCGGCCCCACCCGGCCGACCGTGCCCACCCGCAGGTCCAGGGAGTCGTCGGTGCGGGTCTGGGTGGAGACCGGGCTGGTCTCGGTCATGCCGTAACAGATCGACACCTCGGTCATCGCCATCTCGTCGATCACCCGACGCATGACGGTCTCCGGGCACGGGCTGCCGGCCATGATCCCGGTGCGCAGCGAACTCAGGTCGAAACGTGCTCCGGCGTCGAGGATCCCGAGTTCGGCGATGAACATCGTCGGCACCCCGTAGAGGCTGGTGCAGCGGTACTTCTCCACCGCGGCCAGCGTGGCCTGCGGATCGAAGGCGGGCGCCGGAATCACCATCGCCGCCCCGTGAGCGATCGCCGCCAGATTGCCCATCACCATGCCGAAGCAGTGATAGAAGGGCACCGGCAGACAGATCCGGTCGGCCTCGGTGTAGCCGAGCAGAAAGCCCACCAGGTAGCCGTTGTTGCCGATGTTGCGGTGCGAGAGGGTCACGCCCTTCGGCGATCCGGTGGTGCCGGAGGTGTACTGGATGTTGATCGGGTCGGTGGGCGCCAGCCCCGCCGCGACCTCGGCCAGACCGGCCAGCTCGGCCTCGGTCGGTGGTGCGAGCAGGTCGGCGAAGTCCTCCGATTCGAAGGTGATCACGTCGGTGAGGCCGGGAGTCTGCTCGCGGACGTCGGCGAGCATGCCGGCGTAGTCGGCGTCCCGGAAGCGTTCGGCGGCCAGGACGGCGACCGTCCCGGACTGGGACAGGACGTAGGCCAGCTCGTGACGGCGGTAGGCCGGGTTGATCACCACCAGCACCACCCCGGCCTCGGCGGCGGCGAACTGGGTGAGCACCCACTCGAAGCGGTTCGGCGACCACAGACCCAGCCGGTCCCCCGGCTGCAGACCCAGCCGGCGCAGGCCGGCCGCCAGGGCGAGGACGTCGCGCCGGAACTCCCGGTACGTCCACTGCCGGCCGGCGCCGTCGTCGGCGGCCGCGTCGATCAGGGCGATCGCGTCGGGGTGGCGGTCGGCGGTGGCCGCCAGGGTGGTGCCGATCGTGTGCTCGAGCAGGGGCGGGGTGTCCTCGCCGACTGCGTACGACAGTTCAGTCATGGTGACCTCCGGAGGGGGTGGGGCGGGTCGTCGGGATTCTGTTGTGTCGTCGGGGTGGGGTCTGATCTCGATACGCCTGCTCGGCTAGCGCCTCGCAGGCACTCGATCACCGGGGAAGAAGCCGCTCGATCAACGAAGGCCGGGGTCCTCGATCGCCGGGGGAGGAGGCTGCTCGATCACCGGGGCGCGGACTTTCGGTTACTGGAGGGGGCGGCCGGCGCGGACGAGGACGGCTTCGGCCTGTTTGAGGACCGGGCCGTCGATCATCTGGCCGTCGAAGGCGAAGACGCCGCCGCCGAAGCGCCGGGCCTCGGTGAGAACCGCACGCGCCCAAGCCTCCTCGGACGGGTCGGGGGCGTAGCCGTCGCGGATGACCGCCGCCTGACTCGGGTGGATGCAGGCGGTCGCGGTGAAGCCCAGCGCCACCGCGTCGCGGACCTCGGCGGCCAGGCCGACGGTGTCGGCGATGTCGATGTGCACCGCGTCGATCGCGGCCTTGCCGAAGGCCGCCGCAGCCAGCCGCACCCGGGCCCGCACCGCCACCGGCACGTCCCTGTACCGGCCGGCGTTCGCCTCGTCGACGCCGTAGCGGCTGGACTGCCCGCCCATGCCGGCCACCAGATCCTCGGCGCCCCACATCAGGCCGACACAGTTCTCCTGCGCCGCGATCTCCTCGCAGCGCACCGCGCCGAGCGGGGTCTCGATCAGCGCGATCGTGGAATAGCCGTGCGCCCGGACCGTTTCCGGGTCCTCCGACTTGGCCTGCATGATCACCCGGTAGTCGGTGCCGGCCAGTGCCTGCAGATCCAGGGCGTGATCTTCGGTGCCGGCGGCGTTGATCCGCACGATCACCCGCTCCGGATCCAGCGGTGTGGCCGCCAGTGCCTCACGGGCGGCGGCCTTGCGCTCCGGGGACACCGCGTCCTCGAGGTCGAGGATCACCCCGTCGGCGCGTTCGGCCGCCTTGGCGTACCGTTCGGGCCGGTCGGCGGGACAGAAGAGCAGCGCCGGTCCGGCCGGCAGCCATCGTCGTGTCATCGTGGATTCCCTTCTCCTGCGGTGGATTGCGTCGGCCGGTCCGGGTCGAGCCGCACCAGGGTGGCGCGGGAGGTGCGGGCGACGACGGTGCCGTGCTGGTTGCGGCCGATGTGAGTCAGATTCACCACGCCCTCCCCCGGCCGGGACTTCGAGACCCGCTTGCCGGTGCACTCGGTCTCGGCGTAGAGGGTGTCGCCGGCGAACATCGGCGCGGGGAACGCGGTCTCGGTGAACCCGAGATTGGCCACCAGCGTGCCCTGGGTCAGCTGGGCCACCGACAGTCCGACGATGGTCGAGAGCGTGAGCATCGAGTTGATCAGCCGCTGACCGTCGAAGCCGGGCTGCCCGGCCGCCCAGTGCGCGTCCAGATGCAGCGCCTGGGTGTTCATGGTGAGCGTGGTGAACAGCACGTTGTCGGCCTCGGTGAGGGTGCGGCCGGGCCGGTGCTCGTACACCGTGCCCACCGTGAACTCCTCGAACCACAGGCCGCGCTGAGTGATCCGCGGCGCGGCGGGATCCGGGCCGGTCATGCCGGCAGCCCCAGCGACCGGGCGATGAGCATGAGCTGCACCTCGGTGGTGCCCTCGCCCACCTCCAGGATCTTCGAGTCGCGGTAGTGCCGCGCCACCGGATACTCGTTCATGAAGCCGTACCCGCCGAAGATCTGGGTGGCGTCGCGGGCGTTGTCCATGGCCGCCTCCGAGGAGACCATCTTGGCGATGGCCGCCTCCTTCTTGAACGGCTGGCCGGCCAGCATCTTGGCGGCCGCGTCGTAGTACGCGGTCCGGGCGACGTGGGCGCGGGCTTCCATCCGGGCGATCTTGAAGGCCACCGACTGATAGTCGCGGATCGGCTTGCCGAACGACTGCCGTTCGCCGGAATACCGGACGCACTCGTCCACGCAGCCCTGCGCCACCCCGGTGGCCAGTCCGGCGATCGCGATCCGGCCCTCGTCGAGGATGGACAGGAAGTTGGCGTAGCCCCGGCCGCGTTCGCCGAGCAGATTGTCCAGCGGGACGCGGGCATCAGTGAAGCTCAGCGGATGGGTGTCCGAGGCGTTCCAGCCCACCTTGTTGTAGGCCGGCTCCGCGACGAAGCCGGGGGTGCCGGACGGCACGATGATCGTCGAGATCTGCTTGCGGCCGTCGGCGCGTTCACCGGTCACCGCGGTGACGGTGACCAGCGAGGTGATGGAGGTGCCCGAGTTGGTGATGAACTGCTTGGAACCGTTGATCACCCACTCGTCGCCGTCCTGCACCGCAGTGGTGGCGGTGGCGCCGGCGTCCGAGCCGGCACCGGGTTCGGTGAGACCGAAGCCGGCCAGTGCCCGGCCCGAGGTCAGATCCGGGAGCCAGCGCTGCTTCTGCTCCTCGCTGCCGAACCGGTAGATGGGCATGGCCCCGAGCCCCACCCCGGCCTCGACGGTGATGGCCACCGACTGGTCGATCTTGGCGAGCTCTTCCAGTGCCAGCGCGAGGGCGAAGTAGTCGCCGCCCATCCCGCCGTACTCCTCCGGGAACGGCAGCCCGAACAGCCCCATCTCGCCCATCTGGGCGACCACCTCGTACGGGAAGGTCTTCTCTTCGTCGTGTTTCGCGGCCACCGGCGCGACCACCGAGCGCGCGAAGTCGCGCACGGAGTGGATCAGGTCGGTGTACTCCTGGGTCAATTCCATCGGTTGGTCCCTCGGTTTCGGTTGGGCGGCAGTGCGGTTCGGTCGGTCGGGAGGTGCGGTCGGCGGGTGATCACGGATCGGCCGGATCGGCGGGAGTCACGGGATCGACGGGAGTCACGGGATCGGCGGGAGTCACGAGGGCCAGCACCTGCTGGGCGTTCACCTTCTGGCCGGTGCTCGCGTGCAGGGCGACCACGCCGTCGCGCGGTGCGCGCAGGGTGTGTTCCATCTTCATCGCCTCGACCACCACCAGCGGATCGCCGGCCGCCACGGTCTGGCCCTCGCCGGCCGGGACGGCCACCACGGTGCCTGGCATCGGGCTGCACACCTCGCCGGCCTGCTCGGTCTCGTCGGCGTCGGCCAGGGTGTGGGCCCGGCGCATGATCCAGGTGCCGGATTCGCCGCTGACCCAGCGCTGTTCGCCGGTCTGGCGGACCGTCCAGCGGGTCTCGAGACCGTCGCAGCGCAGCACCAGCGCTCCGTCGGCCTCGGGCCGGTACCGGATCTGTGCGGTGAACGGTTCGCGGTCGAGGTCCTCGTAGTCGATGGTGGCGACCGCGTCGAGGCTGCGGGCGGGTTCCCCGCCGGTGACCTCGATCGAGACCCGGTAGCGGTGGCCGTCGCAGAGCAGCCGCGTAGTGATCGGCGAGGGCACCGAGATCCGGAACCCGACGGCGCTGCTCCACAGATCGTCGGCCGATCCCAGGTCGAGGGTGCCCACCGCCCCGGCGATCAGGGCGCGCGGGATCGGCAGCGGCGCCACATAGTCGTCGGCGAGCCGGTCGAGCAGTTCGGTGTCGAGGCGGGCCTCGCGCACCGGTGGCTGGGCCAGCACGAAGCGGCAGAAGTCGATGTTGGTGCCCACGCCGATCAGGACGGTCTCCGCGAGAGCCTCGTCGAGCCGGTCAAGGGCTTCGCCGCGGTCGGCGCCGTACGCGATCACCTTGGCGAGCATCGGGTCGTAGTGCGAGCCCACCACCCCGCCTTCGGCGATGCCGGAGTCGATCCGGATGCCGCCGCCGCCCGGCCGGAGATGCATCCCGGCCGCGGCCGGCCATTCCAGCCGGTCCACGGTGCCGCCGGTCGGCAGGAAGCCCTGCGCCGGATCCTCGGCGTAGACGCGCGCTTCCACGGCGTGCCCACGCAGCCGGACCTCGTCCTGCGCGATGGCCAGCACCTCGCCGCGGGCCACCCGGATCTGCTGTTCCACCAGGTCGATGCCGGTGACCAGTTCGGTCACCGGGTGCTCCACCTGCAGCCGGGTGTTCATCTCCATGAAGAAGAAGTCGTCGGGCGAGCTCGCCGAGACGATGAACTCGACGGTGCCGGCGCCGGTGTAGCCCACCGAGCGGGCGGCGTCGCAGGCGGCGGTTCCGATGCGGTCCCGGGTCTGCGGGCTCAGCAGCGCCGACGGCGCCTCCTCGATCACCTTCTGGTGGCGCCGTTGCAGTGAGCACTCCCGCTCCCCCAGGTGGATCACGTTGCCGTGTTCGTCGGCGAGGATCTGCACCTCGATGTGCCGGGGCGTGTCCACGAAGTGCTCGAGGAACAGGGTGTCGTCGCCGAACGCCGACGCGGCCTCCCGTCGCGCGGTGCGCAGCGCGGCGGGCAGGTCCGCGGGCTCATCGACGCGGTGCATTCCCTTCCCGCCGCCGCCGGCGCTGGGTTTGATCAGGACCGGGAAGCCGATCCCCGGTGCGGCGTCGATCAGTTCGTCGTCGGTGAGGCCCGGCCGGGACAGACCGGGAACCACCGGGACGCCGCGGGCGGTGACCGCGGCGCGGGCTGCGATCTTGTCGCCCATGGTGCCGATGGCGCCGGCCGGCGGACCGATGAAGGCGATGTCGGCGTCGGCGAGTGCGGCGGCGAAAGCCTCGTTCTCCGAAAGGAATCCGTAACCGGGGTGGACGGCGTCGGCGCCGGCCCGGCGGGCGGCGGCGACCACTGCCTCGATGTCGAGATAGCTCTGTGCGGCCGGCGCCGGGCCGATCCGCACGGCGGTGTCGGCGGCCCGCACATGCGGGGCGTCGGCGTCGGCATCAGAGTAGACGGCGATCGACGCGATGCCCATCGACCGCAGGGTGGCGATCACCCGGCAGGCGATCTCGCCGCGGTTGGCCACCAGCACGCTGCCGATGGGCCGGGCGGCGCCGGTCTGGGAGTCGCCGGGCGGGTGGGGTGCGAATGCCTCGACGGTCACGATCAGTTCCTCACATCCGGAAGACGCCGTTGGCGACGTCGGCGAGCGGGGCGCGGCGGCAGGCCTGCAGGGCCAGGCCGAGCACGGTGCGGGTGTCGGCGGGGTCGACGATGCCGTCGTCCCAGAGCCGGGCGGTGGAGAAGTACGGGTCGGACTGCTCGTCGAACTGCCGGCGGATGGGCTCTTTGAAGGCCTCCTCGTCGGCGGCCGTCCACTCCTGCCCGGAGCGCTGCGCCTGTCCGCGGCGGACGGTGGCCAGCGTGTCGGCGGCCTGCGGCCCGCCCATCACCGCGATGCGCGAGTTGGGCCAGGTCCACAGGAAGCGCGGCGAGTAGGCGCGGCCGCACATCGAGTAGTTTCCGGCGCCGAACGAGCCGCCGATCATCACCGTCAGCTTGGGCACCCGCGCACAGGCCACCGCGGTGACCATCTTGGCGCCGTTCTTGGCGATGCCGCCCTCCTCGTACTGGCGCCCCACCATGAACCCCGTGATGTTCTGCAGGAAGATCAGCGGGATGCGGCGGCGATCGCAGAGTTCGATGAAGTGCGCCCCCTTGAGCGCCGATTCGGAGAAGAGCACACCGTTGTTGGCGATGAAGCCGACCGGATGCCCGTGCAGACGGGCGAAGGCGGTGACCAGCGAGGTCCCGTAGTTCGCCTTGAACTCGGTGTATTCGCCTGCGTCGCTGAGGATCTCGATCACTTCGCGGACGTCGTACGGGATCTTCGGATCAGTGGGCACCACGTCGTAGAGCTCGTGCTGGTCGCGCAGCGGCTCCCGGGTGGGCACCGTCTCCCACTGCGGCGGCTCCACCGGGCCCAGGGTGGCGACGATCTCGCGGACCTTGGCCAGCGCCTGCTCGTCGTTGTCGACGAGGTGGTCGGTGACACCGGAGACCGACGAGTGCATGGTGCCGCCGCCGAGGTCCTCGGCGGTGACGTCCTCGCCGGTGGCGGCCTTCACCAGCGGCGGTCCGGCCAGGAAGATGGTGCCCTGATTGCGGACGATGACGTTCTCGTCGCTCATCGCCGGCACGTAGGCGCCGCCGGCGGTGGAGGAGCCGAGCACCGCGGAGATCTGCGGGATGCCGGCCGCACTCATGGTGGCCTGGTTGTAGAAGATCCGGCCGAAGTGCTCGCGGTCGGGGAAGACGTCCTCCTGGTTGAGCAGCATCGCCCCACCGGAGTCGACGAGGTAGATGCACGGCAGCCGGTTGGCGGCGGCGATCTCCTGCGCGCGCAGATGCTTCTTGACGGTCACCGGGTAGTAGGTGCCGCCGGAGACGGTGGCGTCGTTGGCGACGATCATGCACTCGCGGCCGTGGATGCGTCCGATGCCGGCCACCACCCCGGCGGCCGGCGCCTTGCCGTCGTACATGCCGTACGCGGCCAGCGGGGCCACCTCCAGGAAGGGCGATCCGGGGTCGAGGAGACCGTCGACGCGCTGCCGGGGAAGCAGCTTGCCGCGGTCGAGGTGGCGCTGCCGGGCGGTGGCGCCGCCACCGGCCGCGGCGGCGGACAGTCGTTCGCGCAGGACCGCCACATTGGTGCGGTGCGCGGCGGCGCCCGAGGGGTCCCCGGCGCCGGCGGACGAGGTGGCCGTCATCGCCCCACCTTTCAGTTAGTCGTCGTTAACTGAAATTAGTGTACGTGATGCCGGTCACGCATTCCAGGGTCCGGCGGGATCGGCGGCATCCGGCCCCGACAGCAGCGCCCCCATCGCCATCTCGGTGAGCAGGACGCGCAGCCGGTCCTGCGGGTAGGGCGGCAGCCGGTGCGAGGAGTTCAGCAGGCCGAAGACGGCGTGCACGCGCACCCGGGCCTCGGCCGTGTCCAGCGGCCGGCCCGCCTCGGCGGCGGCCTGCTCGAGCACGCTCACCCAGCGTTCGACGTAGTGGCGCTGCAGGGAGCGGACCCGCCGGTTGGCCTCCGGGGTGAGTGAGCCCAGGTCACGATCCTGCACGGCGATCAGGTCGGGTTTGGTCACCAGCACGTCGATGTGGAAACCGATCAGGGCCAGCAGCACCTGCCGGGGCGGGCCGCCGGCGTCGGCCACCTCGTCGCCGCCGTTGCGCAGCCGCTCGCTGATGTCGAGCAGCAGCTGGTCGAGCAGGTCGGTCTTCGACGAGAAGTGCCGGTACATGGCGGGGCCGCTCACCCCCACCTCGGCGCCGATGTCCTCCAGGCGCACCGCGGCGAAACCGCGTTCGGCCATCTGACGGGCGGCCGCAGAAATGAGTTCCGCACGACGCGCCGCCTTGGCTTGGCCGCGGCGCGTCGTGCGGATGCCGTCACCGGAGTCCGGTGCGGAATTGCTCACTGCTCGTCGTTCATCCCGTCCATGACGGTGGCCGCACCGATCAACGCGAGCTGGAAGGCACCGAAGATCAGCGAGACGAAGGCGCCGGCGCCCAGGCCGATGAACGAGGGCAGCCCCAGAGCCGAGGCCAACAGACCCAGCCAGGCGAGGATCACCAGGAAGGTCATATGCGGCAGGTACTTGCGCCACTTGGCGGCGACGAAGCCGAAGGCGGCCACACCGGCGGCGCCGAGCAGCAGCAGGAAGACGCCCGGGGTGAAGACCATGGTCAGGAACGCCGGGATGCCGACGCTGTCACCCTGGTCCGCGGCCCAGTCGGCGGCGTCGTTCTCGATCGACTCGTCGAAGCTCACCCACGAGACGAAGCCCATGAAGAACGAGATGAGACCGGCCACACCCGATGCCAGCGCCAGCTTGATGGGCGTGGGCAGCTGAGCGAAGAATCCCGGTCCGGGCGGCGGCCCGAACGGCGGCGGCCCCATCGGCCCGCCGGGCAGCGGCTGCCCGAACTGATCGACCTGCAGCGGCTGGCCGTACTGGTCGACCGGCAGAGGCTGGCCGTACTGGTCGACCGGACCCTGCTGACCGAACGGCCCCGGCTGCGGACCGGTGTGGGGACCGGTCTGCGGACCCGGACCCCCCGGATGCGCCTGTGCGGGATCGTTCTGCCAGGACGCCGCCGGCTGCGGCTGCGAAGGCTCGTTCTGCCACGACTGTGAGGGGTTCTGCCCGCCGAACTGCGTCGGCTCGTACGGGTCGTTCGGAGTTTGCGTCATGCGGGTATTGAACCATTCCCCACCTGCACAGGCCGACCGTTGTTGCTCACGGGTCCATCCGGATGAATGACGACGGGTCTGTCCGGCGACGGCGATCAGTGGCCGGAGTAGACCACTTCGGTCCGCGTGAGGATGTCGTGCACCGCGCGGCGGCTGGGCGAGAACACCACCCAGGCCAGGCCGATCGGGAAGAAGGTGCACACGCACGCCCGCAGGAAGGCCCGGACCAGATGCGGCGAGGCGCCGGTCTTGCGCCGGCACACCCGCAGCCCCAGCAGCAGCTGCCCGGGGGTGCGCCCGAAGGCGGACCAGCTGACGGTCAGGTAGAGCACCGAGGCGAGCAGGAAGCCCGCGGTACTGAACAACCAGGACATGGTGGGAAAGGTGAAGGTGCGGACGTCGACGATGAAGATCACGAAGGTCACCGCCAGGTAGAGCCCGGCGAGCAGTACGACGACGACGATCAGGTCGAGGACGGCCGCCATCCCGCGGGAGACGATGCCCGCGGGCCGCCGCGGCGGCATCAGGGGCTCCCCCGGCCGGCATCGCCCCCGGTCTCCGGTTCCGGGCCCCCGGTCTCCGGTTCCGGCCGGGCGTCGGCACGGCGGAAGACCCGGCGCACGAACTGGTCGACGCGGTCGTCGGCGCGCTCGCTGCCGCTCCGCACGTCGGAGATCATCTCGGTGGTGACGGTGCTGCTGGCATCGCGGACGATCGAGTTCAGGTCGATGCCGTCCACCACCTGCCCGGCCACACCCACCAGATCGGTGCGGGCCAGGATGGCGTCGACGTCGAGCGAGGCGAGCATCCGGTTCAGGTCGAGGACCGCCAGCGGACCGTTCAGGTCCAGTTCGGCGATCAGCGGATTCAGATCGACCTGCGCCAGCAGCCGATTCAGGTCCACCCCGGACAGCAGCCGGTTCAGGTCCACGCCGTCCAGCAGTGCGTTGAGATCGACCTGGGCCAGCAGTGCATCGAGGTCTACCCGGGCCAGGACGGCATCGAGGTCCACCCCGGCGAGCACCTCATCGAGATCGAGGCCCGCCAGCAGCGCCTGCAGATCCACGGTCGCCAGCACCGCGTTCAGATCGACCGCCGAGACCACGGCGCCGGTCAGGTCCCGGCCCGCCAGCTCGTCGGCCACCGCGTCGATGACGGTGCGGACCACTGTCCGGACGACGGTCACCGGCACCGCCGCAACGCTTCCGGCCGCGCCCTTGGCCAGGCCGTAGACCCCGCCGAGTATCGGCAGTCGCGTGAGCGTCTGGTCGGCGGCACGCAGCGCACCGATCGGCTGTGTCATCGATCAAGTATGACCTGCCGGCGGCCGTCCGGAGCGCGCATGGAGATGCCCCGGCCGAGGTCACCGGTGGAGCCGGAGCCTCAGATAGGCCCGATCGTCGAACGACGAGGCTCCCGGCCCCAGACCCTTGGTCTCCGGCACCTCGGCGATGAGCAGCGGATCCTGCGCGAGCCGGCCGGCCAGCGCCGCTTCGGATTCGGCGAGCGTCGGTCGGAGATCGGGATATCCGTCCGAGGCGAGGATCAGGTCCACGCCGGTGTCCGGAACCTCCACCGGCACAATCCGGCACAGCTCGGGCGGGATGGGTTCGGGTGCGATCGCCGGGTAGGCGAGCTCACCGGCGCCGGGGTTGTTGCGCAGCGCCCACTGCCGGGTCAGCAGCGCGCGGATCGCCTGCCGCCCGGGATCGTCGGCGCGCAGCTCGTCGACGGTGGCGCCGGCACTGAGCGCCGCACGATCGACGACGCTGCGGAAACGGGCGGCGGCATCGTCGATCTGTTTGGTGAGCCGGTGGTGGACGCCGCCGACGATGGCGGCGGCGTCGCCGATCAGCCACACCTGGCCGTGGCGGGCCGCGTAGACCACCGCACTCGCGCTCCAGGCCCGGCCCCGGCAGGGCCGGTCGGCCGTCGCAGCACGCAGGCTCTGCTCGGCGGCGAGCAGGAAGCCGGGCAGCGAGGTGTCCGGGCCGAGTTCGGCGATGAGTGCCGCAAGCCGTTCGGCGGCAAGACGTCCGGCGTCCGAGCCGCAGCATTCACAGGGCTCGGCGACGGTGGCGCCGTCGATCACGGCCGCCCAGGAGCCGGCGACGACGATCACGTCGGCACCCGGCCCGGCCGCCTTGGCGACGAGGGATCGTTCGATCTCCGCGAACATCACCGATCGGCTCCTTCCCGGTTGGCGCCGGAGGTCACGGGCGCCCGGTGGGCATCCCCTGTGTCACGGGCCGGGGTCACCCCGGCCCCGGCGATCAGATCGTCGTACCCGCTCGTGCCGGCGGCCGGTCCGACACTCTCCGGCGCAGCCGAGTACAGCTCCCGCACCCACTGCGCGAAGATCGCTTCCGGCGGGTTCCCGGAGTCCCGGATCACGCGGTCCGGATCGACGACGATCCGCGGAGTCCCCGCCTGCCAGGGCACAGCCCACCACGGCCGCGTCGCAAAGGCCCGACGAAAGGCTGCCACGGTGGCGGCCGGACCGTGCAGCATGGCGCAGCAGTAGAGCGCTCCGACCAGAGCGGACTGTTCGAGGTCGTCGAGAATGCGGCGGGTACCCGCCTTGCGCGGCCGCTGCCTGCCGCGCACGTGGCACAGGGTGGTCAGAGCCTCGGCGAAGGACTCCGCCGTCGGTCCCACCGGCACGAAGAGCAGTCCGACGGATTCGTAGCGGCCTTTGCCCGGCGAGGCGTGGATGCGGCGCCGCCGGAAATCGTCGGGAGTGAGCGCGGTCCGGCCCGTCGCCAGCAGCGTGGTCAGGATCTCGCCCTTGGTGCCCGCGTCCCCGACCGGCTCGGGTGCCGAGTTGGATTCGAAGACGCAGCTCGCCTCCAGTTCGTAGTCGTCCGGTTGCAGCCCCAGCTCTTCGGTCAGTTCGCGCCGGATGCCGTCCAGAATCTCCACGGTGCCGAACCTCCCCTCGTCACAGTCACTGGGGCCCACCTTGAGTTCCACCACCCCGCCGGAGGTGGGACCGAGCACACCGGGAGCGTTGGAGACGTTGTTGCTTCGCTGCATGAGCACCAGATAGGGACCGCCCGCCGACTCGGCGATCAGACAGACCTTGCCGTTGAGCAGCGGCGCACGCAGACGCCGCTCCCCGGGTGTCCGCCGCGCTCCGATCGGCCGCAGCGTCCGGCCCCGCCCCGGTCCGGCATCGACCGTCGCCGCGGGCAGCAGTGCGAAGCCGCCGACGTCGTGCCGCGCATCGTGCGTCAGCTGGGCGTCCGACAGCTTCTTGCAGTGGGTCGCGAATCCGCCCGCGTCGGCCGTCTTACCCGGTTCGGTGCTGTAGTAGTCCGTCTCGTCGGTGACCAGCACCAGCGTGGCGCCCTCCGCGCCCGGGTGCTGGCGCGCATCGACGTAGTCGAGTACCGGGATCCGCCCGTTGTAGTCCCCGAGCAGACCGAAGCCCCCGGTATCGCCGGCCGCGCCGTGCTCGCGCTCGTGGACCGCGTCATAGGCGGACTGCTCGAGTGTCGGCGCCGGGGCTGAGGATCCGGCCTGCCCCGTCGCACCGCACCACAACCCGCGATGCCAGACGACGATCCTGTCGAAACAGGCGGCGCGGGTAGCGGTCGCATCGGCGAGGACAACGGCACCGGTCAGTGCCGAGATGCTCTCGCGGAACACGTGATCCGGCTGTCCCTCACGGTCCGACGGCCACGCCCGCTTCGCACTCGCCCACGTCTCCTGCCGGACCGGCACCAGCTCGGCGAACTGCTGCAGGTAGTCGTTGAGCAGGGCCAGGTACTCGGTGTTGACCGTGGTGCGATCACTGAGCAGATACCGGCCGACCATCGTCGACGATCGCGGTTCGACGGCCTCCCTCACGACCTGGGCGGCGAAGCCGAAGCGCCGGGTCTCGAACGGCAGGGCATCCGGAGAGAAGTCGGCGGTGCACGCGCACCTGACGCCGGGCATCTTCTGCTTCCACGGCGGGCAGTGCTGCTCGAACATCACCGCCGCAACCCGCGCGGGCGGCGGCGGGGCTCCGTGCTGCACCTGGGTCAATGCCCGGCGCAGGGTCCGGTACACCATCCCCCGGCAGTGCCGGCAGGGGCAGGACGAGTTGATTCCGGTGCGCCAGGCACGCCAGCGGACCCGGCGGACCGAGCCCTTGGAGAACCAGCTGCCGAAGACTCGGACGCACGAGACGAAGATCAGCACACCCAGCGCGACGCGCTCACCGCTCCACGCTTCGGAGGGCTGCCGGGAGAGCCAGGATCCGAGGTCGACGAACCACGACCGGCCGGCCGCACTCGCAAGGCAGACGATCGCCACGACCGCACCGGCAACGACGGCCACCGCGTTCCACACCTCGGTGGTGTGCTTCCACCGAGGGGGCGCCGGAGCCGGCCGGTCCGGCGGCGCACCGGTGTCCGCCGGATCAGTCATCCGCGCGCTCCGTACCACCGCTTCCGGTCATGCCCCCAGTATTGCCTACCGCGCCGTCTGGCCTGCCGCACCGTATCGCCGCCGAATCGCGGGTCCGCTCCTCTCCGCTCGGCCGCGTACACGGCAGAGCGCGCCGGCCGGTCGATCAGTTGAGGCAGCCCTCGGGGAGGACGGCGTCGTTGAGCGCGGTGAGGGCGGCCGGGAACGCGGTGCCGTCGTTGACGTAGCGCCGGCCGTCGCGCTGCAGATTCCACGGGACGTTGCCGGAGGTGTTGGAGGTACTCGACACCGTGAGGTCGCCGGTATCGGTTGCCAGGGTGATGTCGTACTTCGGATAGTCGTCGGTGTGCTCGATGGTCTCACTCGGCCCGGTGGCCGGCTCGGCGCCGGCCAGGATCGAGTCCAGCGCCTCCACCAGCTGCGGAGGCACCGTGGTCTGCGAGGTCGACGGCTCGCCCGGGCCGCGGAAGTGCATGCCCACGCACTCGACGGTGGCCTGGCAACGGCCACCGTCCTGCCCGCACACGATCGAATAGGAGTAGCTGCGCCGGCCGGCCAGACCGACCCACGAATAGGACGTCCGCACCTCCCGGATCACCAGTTGCGTATCGCCGGCGCCGCCTCCGTCGTCGTCTCCGCACGCGGCGAGCAGCGCAGTGCCGGTGACGAGTACGGCGCCGACGGCCGCAGTACGCAGCAGCCGCCGCCGCTGCGCCGCAGCCTGCCCGGCGTCAGGGGACGTCAAGCGCGATCACCCCCGGGATGGTGCTGATCACGGCGGGCGGATCGTCGTCGGCCTGCCGGATCACCTCGACGGTCGCCACCACCGTCCCCCGGCCGGTGACGGCGTTCGTGCTGGTGCCGAGCCGGGCCGCGAAACCCGGTGCGGTGGTGCCGTGTCCGGGCAGCCGCCAGTGCCGCAGCCGCACCGCTCCGGTGCGGCCGGTGGCCAGATTCCGCCACGACACCTTCAGATAGCGCGGCAGGTACTGGTGGTCGTACTTGCGCAGCCCCACCACGCGGAAGGTGACCGCGGCCGGGGGCGGCGGGTACTGCAGGGTCCGCGGAGCAGGCTGCGCGGTCACGGTGATCCGGGTGAAGTCGCCGCCGGGCACCCCGTGCCCACCGTGTTCGAGACCGCCGGTCACCGGCAGCACCGCCAGCGGGGCGGCCTGCGCGGACGGCGCGTTGGCCCCGGCCAGTCCCAGCGCGGTCAGTACCGTCACGGCCAGCACCACCGTGCTGCGCGCCATGCCCTTCATCGGTGCCCCTTCGCCCGCTGTACCGATTCTCAGGTCTCACCGTTGCCGCTCCGAGACCTGAAAATCAGGGTAGGCGCCACCTGCGGCGCACCCAAGGATCCGCGCCTCCCACGAGTGTCGCCGCGCCTCAGCCGGTGCTCTGGTGCAGCAGCTCGTGCAGCTCACCCATCTCGTAGGGCGGCGAGTCGGCGTGATCCCGGTAGGCCAGGAAGACCGGCATCACCGGATCGTAGCGTCCGATGAAACCGCCTGCGGCACTGTAGATCTGACCGGTGATGTCTGCCGCACCGGCACTGGCCAGGTAGACGTAGAGTGCGGCGACGTACTCCGGTGGCGCCGGTGCGAGCGCCGCATCCCGCAGACCGTCGTCGAGGATCCCGCGACGGTGCAGGCTCTCGATGTGCGCGACGAAGTCGTCGCCGGAGGACAGCCGGGACTGCGCCCCGGGCATCACCACGTTCACCCGCACACCGAACTCGCGCAGGTCCGCGGCGGCGGCCAGCGCCAGCGCATTCACTCCGCCCTTGGCCGCCGGATAGCCGCTGCCGCCGAACATGCCCAGCGAGGCCGCCGAGCCGGTGAGCACGATCGACCCGGCCCCCTGCTCGGACATCACCGAGCCGGCCGCCTTGGTGAGCTCGAAGGCGCTGGTCAGGTGCGCCTCGATCTGTTCGTCGAACTCGGCCCGGGTCAGGCTCAGCACCGTCGATCCCGGAGGCTCGGCGATGCCGGCGCAGTTCACCGCCACATCGAGTGAGCCGAACTCGGCGAGCGCCGCGTCGACCAGTTCCTGCGCCACCCCCGGCGCACCGGCCGAGCCGCAGACGCCCACCGCCTGGCCGCCGCCGCTGAGCACCTCGTCGACGGCGGCGGAGACCGCGTCCCGGTCGCGCCCGTTCACCACCACGGACACCCCGCGCACCGCCAGCGCGTGCACCACCGACAGGCCGATGCCCCGGGTGCCGCCGGCGACCACCGCCACTGTGCCCGGCAAGCCGGTCACCTACCGGCCCACCGGGGTGATGGACAGTGCGACCGACGGCCCGCGGTCGGCGAAGTGGAAGTTCGAGCCGCTGCTGAACCGTACGATCGCCACCTCCCCCGACTCCTCGTGCGCCTGCTCGCCCCGGGAGAAGCGGATCACCAGCCCGTCGGCGGACTCCTCCGCGGTGGCGGTCAGATACGGGTCCACGGCGGTCGCGGCCGCCTGCAGCGGCTCGATGTGGTCGACGGTCAGCAGCGTGATCCACCCGCCGTCCTCCTGCGCCGGCGAGTCGGCCGGAATCCGCAGCACCACCTCGTCGCCGTCCACCGCCACCTGAACACCGGTGTACTGCACCGGCCCGAGCACCGGGTGCAGCGCCAGCACCTGCGCCAGCGAGTCGGCATCGCCGGACAGGTCCAGCGCCGCCTGCAGCCGGTCGGCCGAGAGTCCGGCGATCCCGGTGAGCTGTTTGCGGAAGATCTCCACCGCCTGCTCCTCGCTCTGCGCGTAGCGGCGCAGACTGAGCTGGAAGCCCAGGGCCAGCAACTGGTGCTGCAGCGCCACCTCCTCGGCGATCCGGGTGAGCGCCCCGGCCGACCAGTCCCGGAACTGCAGATCCTGGTGCAGCGGGCCGCGATAGTCGGTGTAGCCGTCCGTGGCCCGGCCGTCGATCGGGCTCAGCGCCACCTGTGCTGCCGCCAGGGTGAAGACGTGCTCGGCGTCCTCGGGCAGCGGCAGTTCCGGCCGGTCCGGTTCGATGGTCACCGTCCACGCGCAGTGCGGGGTCCGGTCGGCCGGCACCCGCGGCGGCCGGTGGATCGGCCGGATGCGGGCCCGCCGGTTGGTGGCGATGGCCGTCGCGTCGAAGGTCGGATCCTCGATGTCGTGGCACATGGCGGTCACATACTCGTCGCCCAGCGGCTCGACGTCCATCAGCGCGCCGCAGTGGTCGAGGACGAACGCACCGTGATGCGGATCGGTGATCTCGTACCGGAAGTCCATGAACTGCGGCGGCGCACCGATGTCGAGCTGAAGGCATTTGAACATGTCCTCGACGGTGTCGCCGTCGATACCCAGGGCGCTGCGCATCCGGTGCGTGTAGACCGGGCTCGCGGCCATCCACTCCTCGATGGCCACCCGGGTCATGATCTCCCGACCGAAGGCGCTGATCAGGTGTGCCATTCCGCTGCGATCGATCAGCTGGCCGGAGAGCAGCAGCTCGGGGACCAGCGTCGCCAGTTGCGACTGGGTCAGCCGGGCGTGCGGCGACGGTGGGCCGGGATGCTCGTCGCCGAGCGGACAGGCCGGCTCGAGTGGGGTCGACTCACTCATGCCGGCTCACCAGAACGGCACGGGCGCAGTGCCGAGGTCGTACCAGCCGGGCAGATCGCCCGGGGCCGACTTCTCCACGCGGGCCAGCATCTCGTCGCTCATCGCCTTGTCGGTCATCATCTCGACGAACAGCGAGGAGACATTGCCGAAGTCGAAGAAGTCGCGCTGCCAGGCGAATTCGAAGTTCCCGCCGTACTTGAACCAGCTGCCCTGGATCCCGTTCAGCGCGTAATTGCTGCCGTCGGCGCGGGTGCCCTCGTAGACCTGCTTCCACAGGCCGATCATGTCGCCGGTGGCGTCGTCGATCACCCAGGTCTGGTACGGGTAGGTCCAGCCCTTGAGGCCCTCCATCTCCTGGCCGAGGGCCAGCTCGCGGATCTCGTCGCGGCCGACGGCCATGAAGTCCTTCGCGGGACCGTAGTTCCAGCCGTAGGTGGCGTCCTGTGCGTAGTACTGGGCCAGGGTGGTCCAGTCGCCGAGCTTCTCCGCCTCGATGTTGGCGGCGAGCCAGCGCGTCTTCATCTCCTCCAGTTCGGCGCGGTCGAACGGGCCGGCGTGGTCGGCGGCGGTGAAGTCCCGGAAGTTCTCAGTCATGTCTGTTCGGTTTCCTTTGTCGGAGTGAGGGTGTCGGTCGCCGTCTGCACGGCGGCGGTGCGGTCAGTCTTCGACGATGCGCAGTGCCTGCGTGGGGCAGTACCGGACGGCGGCCTCGATCTCGGCCCGCCGGCTCTCGTCGGGGGTCGGGTCGAGGATCAGCACACTGTCGCGCTGCGCCTCGAAGACCTCGGGTGCCTCCATCTCGCACATCCCGTGCCCCTGGCACAGGTCGAGGTCCACTTCGATACGCATCAGCGCACCCGCCGGCGGTACCGAACCTTGCAGGGCTGGGCCAGCTGGACGACCATCTTCGAGTGGTCGTTGTGGTAGCTCTCCGGCGGCTGGGACAGCTCGAACTCGTAGTTCTGCAACAGCACCGAGAAGATGGCCTTGATCTGCATCATGGCGAACTGTGCGCCCACGCAGCGGTGCCGGCCGGCGCCGAACGGGATCCAGGTCCACCGGTTGATGATGTCGTCCTGGCGCGGGTCGATGTAGCGGAACGGATCGAACGACTCGGCCTCCGGGAAGTCCTCGGGCAGCCGGTTGTTGACGGCCGGCGAGACCGCGATCAGCTGGCCGGCCCGGACCTCGTTGCCCTCCACCTCGAAGTTCTCCTGAACCAGACGCATGAGGATGATCAGCGGAGGATGCAGCCGCAGGGTCTCTTTGATGCCCGCCTCGAGCAGCGGGATCTGCCGCATGGCGGCGAACGAGTACTCCGGCCGCCCCTCTCCCTTGTCCTCGTAGATGTCGTCGAGTTCGGCGACGACCTGGGCCATGAAGTCGGGGTGCCGGAGCAGCTCGAGCAGGGTCCACGCGGAGGTGCCCTGGGTGGTGTGGTGGCCGGCGAACATCATCGAGATGAACATGCCGGTCACGGTGTCGGCGCTGAACATCGGCGAACCGTCTTCGTTCTTCAGCGACACCAGCACGTCGAGCAGATCGCGCTTGTCCTTGTCGGGTTCGGGGTTGGCCTCGCGCTCGGCGAGCACCTCGGTCATGAACGCGACGAGTTCGGCGCGGGCGGCGTCGCGGCGCCGGAAGCTCTCGATATCGGCGTTGTAGTCGACGTAGGCGTACGGGTCCGTGCCGCGTTCGAGATCGTGATAGATCTCCGAGATCCGCTTGCTCAGCCGCTCCCGGAACTTGCGGCCGATCAGGCACGACGACGAGGTGTAGAGGGTCAGCTCACCGAACCACTCGAGCAGGTCGATCTCGCCCTCGTCACCCCAGTCGGCGATCATCCGCTCCACCTCCTCGGGGATGGTGACCGCGTGCTGCTTCATGTGCGCACCCTTGAGAGACTGGTTGTGCAACGCCTTGGCGCGCTCCTCCGGGCTGGCGTCGAAGACCACGCCCTCGCCGAAGACCGGGGTCATGAACGGGTAGGCGGCGGCCTGGTCGAGCATCTCGTCGGGCGCCCGGAAGAACTCCTCGTTGGCCGAGGCGCCGGAGACCAGCACCACCTCGCGGCCGGCGAGCTCGAACATGCCCACGTCGCCGCACTCGTTGCGGACGCGCCAGAACAGTTCGATCGGATCGTTGGTGAGGTCGTCGAGGTGCCCGTGTTCGCCTTCTCCGCCGGAGACGCGCTTGGGGGTGGTGAGGGTGGTCATCGTCAGTGTCCTTCCTGGTGCAACGGGTGCGGAAGTCGTTGGTGGGCTGGTGATTCGGCGGGCGCGGCTACAGCCGGCCGGCAGTTTCAGCGGTTCAGGTGCCGAGCGCTCCTTCGGCCTCCACGTCGACGGCCTTCATGTGTGCGCCGCGGGGCACGGTGACCATGGAGTGAACCGCCTGGGCGAGGTGGTCGGGCGTCATGAAGTTGCCGTGCCGGGCCAGCCCGTATTTGATCCAGTCGTTGAGCATGGCCTCGGTGGTCGCCTGGTCCATGTTCATGCCCATCCCGGTGAGCGTCTGACCCGGCCGGACGATGCCCGCCCGCACGCCGGTGCCCTCAAGTTCGAGCTGGATCACGTCCACCAGGCCGTCCAGACCGCTCTTGGCGGCGACGTAGGCGGCCTGCCAGGGACGCGGATGTGCGGCCACATCGGAGCCGATGAAGACCACGTCGCCGCGGCGCCGCTCGATCATCTGCCCGATGATCGCCCGGTAGACCCGGAACGCACCGGTGAGGTGGATGTTCACCTGCGAGGCGAACTCCTCGGCGGTGATCTCGTACGACCGGCCGATGGCCAGGTCCCCGGCCCCGATGACGACGATCTCGAGTGCGCCCAGGGCCTGCTGCGCCTCGGCCACGGCCGCGGTGACCGAGTCGGCGTCGGTCACGTCCAGCCGGACGGCGACGGCCTCCCCGCCGGCCTCGGTGATCTCGGCGGCCAGATCGGCGAGCTTGTCCACCCGGCGGGCGGCCAGCGCCACCGGGTAGCCGCGGGCGGCCATCCACCGGGCGGTGGCCTCGCCGATGCCCGACGAGGCGCCGGCGACGAGTACCGGACGGCGGTCGGGGTGCGCGATGAAGGCCATGGTCAGCGCACCGTCACCGTCATCGGCAGGTGCGCGAAGCCGCGCACGCTGACCGAGTGCACACGCTCGACGCCGGACTCGTCGATCTCGTAGCCGGCCACGGTCTGCGCGATGTGCTCGAGACCGAGGTTGGCCTCCAGCCGGGCCAGGTGCGCACCCAGGCAGAAGTGCGTTCCCACACCGAAACTCATGATGCTGCGGGCCGAATCGCGACCCAGGATGAACTGGTCGGCGTCGGGGCCGAAAACCTCCTCGTCGCGGTTGGCCGAGCCGGCCAGCAGCAGGACCCGATGGCCCTCCGGGATGGTGTGACCGCCGAAGTCGACGTCCTGCACCACCCGGCGCAGCAGCATCTGGGAGGAGGTGTCGTAGCGGAGGGTCTCCTCCACCCACTGCACGGCCATCTCCAGCGACGGATCGGCCAGCACCTTGGCACGCTCGGCCGGGTTCTTCGATCCCCAGTAGACCGCGTTGGCCAGCAGCTTGGTGGTGGTCTCGTTGCCGGCCACCACCATCAGCATCATGAAGCCGATGATCTCGTCGTCGGTGAGGGCGGTGAGTTCGCCTTCGTCGTCACGCATCTCGGCGCCGATGAGCGCGGAGACCAGGTCGTCGCCGAGGTTCTTGCGGCGGTCGGCCAGTAGTGCGCTGTAGAAGCCGTGCAGCTCCAGGTAGGCGTAGATGGCCGCCTCCGGGACGTCGGTGACGCCCTCTTCACGATGGATCAGCAGGTCGGACTGTTTGCGCAGGTGCGCGCGATCGGACTGGCCCACACCGAGCAGTTCGGAGACCACGTCCATCGGCAGCAGGCCGGCGAAGTCGTCGACGAAGTCGAACTCGCCCATCTCCAGGCAGCGCGCCCAGTGTGCGGCGGTCAGTTCGGAGATGCGCGGCCCCAGTTCGCTGACCCGGCGCGGGGTGAAGCCCTTGGAGACGAGCTTGCGCAGCCGCATGTGGCGCGGATCGTCCATCGCCAGAAAGCTCATCGACTTCTCGGCGTGCGGGGTGTACGAGGTGGGGTCGAGCGAGACGCCCCAGCTGTTGGAGAGCCGCACGTTGTCGCGGAAGCCGCGGGCCACGTCCTCGTGCCGGGACAGCGCCCAGAAGTCCTGTGCGGAGTTGTAGTAGACCGGCGCTTCGCTGCGGAGCCGCGCGTACAGCGGATACGGGTTCTCGTGGAAGTCGTAGTCGTAGGGATCGAAGGGAATCTGCTCCTGCATTCCCGCGATCGTGACGGCGTCGGTCATGGATCCTCCAGATGGGCGACGGTGGGCCGATGGGCATGGAGTTGTGTGTTCGTCAGAGACTTCGCGGAGGCGGGCTGCCGGCCTTCCGTCGAGAGTTCTTCCGGGCTTTCCGCGGCGGGGTGCCGCTGGACATGTGACTGACGCTACACTAGGTTTGAACCAGAGTCCAGACACCTGTCCAGATGGAGTTCCAGTTACATGTCTATTCGACCCGAATCAGCCACCGACCTGCTGATCGACGGCAAACTCATCCCCGCCTCCGGCGGTACCTTCGACGTGGTCAACCCGGCCACCGAAGAGGTCATCGGGCAGGCGGCCGACGCCACCGCCGCCGACATGGACGCGGCGATCGACGCCGCCCGCCGGGCCTTCGACACCACCGGCTGGTCACGCGATCACAGCCTCCGTGCCCGGTGTCTGCGGCAGCTCCGCGACGCCCTGCTCGCCCACGCCGACGAGTTCCGCGAACTGACCACCGCCGAGGTGGGCGCACCGGCCTTCCTCACCGGCGGCCCGCAGTTCGCCGGCCCGGCCGAAGACCTCGGCTACTTCGCCGACCTCGCCGAGAACTACGCCTGGACCCGCGACCTCGGCCGGGCCCAGCCGATGGGCATCGACAACCAGCGCGAACTGCGCTACGAGGCGGTCGGCGTGGTCGGGGCGATCACCCCGTGGAACTTCCCGCACCAGATCAACTTCGCCAAGATCGGTCCGGCGCTGGCCGCCGGCTGCACCGTGGTCCTCAAACCCGCCCCCGACACCCCGTGGGCGGCCGCACTGGTCGGCAAGGTCATCGCCGAGGAGACCGACTTCCCGCCCGGCGTGATCAACATCGTCACCTCCAGCGATCACGGCGTCGGCGCCGTCCTGTCCACCGATCCGCGGGTGGACCTCGTCTCGTTCACCGGCTCCACGGCCACCGGCAAGAAGGTGATGGCCGCAGCGTCGGAGAGCCTGAAGAAGGTCTTCCTCGAACTCGGCGGCAAATCGGCGTTCATCGTGCTCGACGACGCCGACCTGAACAGCGCCTGCTCGATGGCCGCCTTCGCCGTCGTCACCCACGCCGGCCAGGGCTGCGCCATCACCACCCGGCTGCTGGTGCCGCGTGAGCGCCTCGACGAGGCCATCGCCGCCACCCGCGACGCGCTCGCGGGCCTGCCCCCCGGCGACCCGGCCGACCCCGGCACCATCTGCGGCCCGCTGATCTCCGCGGCCCAGCGCGAGCGGGTGGAGGGTTACATCCGGCTCGCCCGCGAAGAAGGCGGCACGATCGAGATCGGCGGCGGCCGGCCCGCCGGCAGAGACAGGGGTTTCTACGTCGAACCCACCCTGATCTCCGGACTGGACAACTCGGCGCGCGTGGCGCAGGAGGAGATCTTCGGTCCGGTGCTGGTGATCATTCCGCACGACGGCGACGAGGACGCCGTGCGCATCGCCAACGACTCGCCGTACGGGCTGTCGGGGATGGTCTACGGCACCGACGAGGAGCGCATCAACGCGGTCGTCGACGGGGTCCGCACCGGCACGATGGGCGTCAACGGGGGCATCTGGTACTCGGCCGACGTGCCCTTCGGGGGACACAAGGCGTCGGGGATCGGCCGGGAGATGGGGGTGGCGGGTTTCGAGGAGTACCTCGAGTCCAAGGCTGTGGCGCGGCCGGTGTGATCGGGGGCGGGGTCTCGATACACCCGGCTCGGCTAGCGCCTCGCCGGGCACTCGACCACCAACGGAAAAGCACTGACCGACGAGACGAAGCGGGAGCACGAAACCACCGACCGAAAACTCCGCACCTCGCCGGGCGCTCGACCACCGACAGAACGACATTCAGACACTGAGTCAGAACCGATGAAAGGCTTCAACCGCATGTCCCGTTTCGAGAACAAGACCATCATCGTCACCGGCGCGGCCGGCGGCATCGGCGAGGCGTACGCCCGCGGACTGGCGGCCGAGGGCGCCACCGTGGTGGTCGCCGACGTCAACGACGAAGCCGGCCAGAAGGTCGCCGACGACATCGGCGGCCTGTACGTGCACTGCGACGTCTCCGACCCGGAGTCCGCCCAGCAGCTCGCCGACACCGCCGCGCAGACCTACGGGGTGATCCACGGCCTGGTGAACAACGCCGCCATCTACGGCGGCATGAAACTCGACTTCCTGATCACCGTCCCGTGGGACTACTACAAGAAGTTCATGGCGGTGAACCTCGACGGCGCCCTGAACGTGACCCGCGCGGTGTACCCGAAGATGACCGAGGGCGGCGCCATCGTCAACCAGTCGTCGACCGCGGCCTGGCTCTACAGCGGCTTCTATGGACTGGCCAAGGCCGGTGTGAACAACCTGACCTTCCAGCTGGCCACCGAACTCGGCGGCAACGACATCCGGGTCAACGCCATCGCCCCCGGCCCCACCGACACCGAGGCCACTCGCACCACCACCCCCAAGGAGATGGTCGAGGACATGGTGAAGCAGTTGCCGCTCAAGCGTTTCGGCAAGGCCGAAGACCACGTCGGCATGCTCATGTTCCTGCTCTCCGACGAGGCCGGCTGGATCACCGGCCAGATCTTCAACGTCGACGGCGGACAGGTCTACCGGGCATGAGCGGCGAGAACACCGCCGCCCGGCTCGGCTATGTGGGCCTGGGCAACATCGGCGCGCCGATGGCCGGGCGCCTCGCAGGCTGGGGCGGCGGCCTGACCGTGTCCGACCTGTCCGACGAGGCCGTCGACAAGCTCACCGAGAAGGGCGCGCAGGCGGCCGACTCACCGGCCGAACTGGCGACGATGGCCGACATCATCGGGATCTGCGTGGTCAACGACGGCCAGGTGCGGTCGGTGGTCGGCGAGCTGCTGACCACCGCCGCCCCCGGCACAGTGATCACCGTGCACTCCACGATCAGCCCGGAGACCGCCGTGACGCTCGCCGCGCAATGCGCGGAGAAGGGCGTGCAGTTGCTGGACGCCCCGATCTCCGGTGGTGCGCCCGGCGCCGAGCTTGGCCGCCTGGCCATCATGTTCGGCGGTCCGCGCGCCGCCTACGACCGGGTCGAGGCGCCGTTCTCCCTGGCCGGCGACATGCTGGTGCACGCAGGTGAGGAGGTGGGTGCGGGCACCAAGATGAAGCTGGCCCGCAATCTGCTGCACTTCATCTCGTTCAACGCCGCCGCCGAGGCGCAACGCCTCGCCGAGGCCGCCGGCCTGGACATCACCACCCTCGGCCGGGTGGTGCGGCACACCGATGCGATCACCGGCGGCGCCGGCGCGATCATGCTCCGCGAGACCACCGCCGAGATCGAACCGGACGACTTCTGGTACGAGGTCTTCTCCCATGTGGTCGACTTGGGCGAGAAGGATCTGTCACTGGCCCTGCAGCTCGGTGCCGAACTCGGCGTGGACCTGCCGCTCGGCGAGATCGCCCGCCGGGACCTGGCCGCCGGCTTCGGCATCCCCACCACGAAAGGATCGACCCCCTCATGAGTTCAGGCACCGCCGTAGGCGGCGAAGGCACCCCGCAGCGCAAGCGGGGCGTGGACAAGATGTCGGAGGTGTACGGCTGGGAGATGTCCGACGGCCCGGGCCTGCACTTCGCGCACACCGCCGATCAGCTCTTCGCCGAGGTCTGGACCCGGGAGGGTCTGAGCATGCGGGATCGCCGCCTGCTGCTGCTCGGCGCGCTGGCCGGCAGCGGGCAGACCGATGTGGCCGAGATCCAGGCCGGCGCGGCGCTGACCAACGGCGAGCTCACCGCCGAGCAGCTCGAGGAGATCGCCCTGTTCCTCTGCTATTACGTGGGCTGGCCGGTGGGCACCAAGCTGAACATGATCTTCGGCCAGGCGGCCAAGAACCACCGGAAGGCTCAGCGCGCCACCGAGCAGGAGTAGACACGCATCATGGTGATGTTCAAGGAACTGAGCGGCGGTACCGGACACGCACTGCTGGCGGCCAGCCCGCTGCCGGAGCTGGCGGCGCACGGCTACGCCGAGGACGAATACGCGGTCGGCGGCATCGTCGGCGGCACCACTGAGGCGGGATCGGCACCGCCGGCCGAATACGTCACCCGGATGCTGGTGCGCCGGCCCCGGCGCGACGAGGACTTCAACGGCACCGTGATCGTCGAATGGCTCAATGTGAGCAGCGGGAACGACGCCGCCCCCGAGTACAGCTATGTGGCCGCCGAGGTGGTGCGCGGCGGCTATGCGTGGGTGGGGCTGTCGGCGCAGTACACCGGCGTCGAGGGCGGGGACGGCTCGGTGGGCGTGGACACCGGGCCACGCGGACTGGCCGCGAAGAACCCGGAACGCTATGGCGCCCTGCACCATCCCGGCGATGCGTACTGCTACGACCTGTTCGGTCAGCTCGGCCGGGTGCTGCGCCGTCCGGACGGCCAGACCGAATCGTCGCTGCACCCGCTGGGCGGGCTCACCGTGCGCCGGCTGCTGGCGGTGGGCGAATCGCAGTCCGCGATGGCGCTGACCACGTATGTGAACCGCTTTGCCGACGAGCACGGAGCCTACGACGGATATCTGATCCACAGCCGGGCACTGGCCGGGCTGCCGCTCGGCGAGGTGGGCCGCCCGATCGACATCTCCGGCGCCTACCGCGGCGAGCCGGAGAAGATCCGGTCGGTGCAGGCGCCGGTGTTCGTGGTGCAGACCGAGACCGATGTGCTCACCGACTTCCGGTACTACCTGGCGCGTCAGCCCGACACCGATCGGCTGCGGGTGTGGGAGGTGGCCGGCACCTCCCACGCCGACCTGGTCCAGATCGGGCCGTTCGAGGAGATGCTCGGCTGCCCGGATCCGGTGAACCGCGGACAGCAGCAGTTCGTGCTGCGCGCTGCGCTGGCCCACCTGGACCGGTGGGCGGCCGGCGAGTCCGCTCCCCCGTCGGCGGCTCCGCTGGAGATCACCGGCGAGTCCGGTCCGCAGCGGCCGTCACTGGTGACCGATGCCGTGGGCAATGCCCGCGGCGGGGTGCGCACACCGTGTGTGGAGGTGCCCACCGAGGTGCTCAGCGGCGTGGTGCCCGAGCCGGTCTCCCGGATCTGCCTGCTCTTCGGCTCCACCACGGCACTGCCCGGCGAACAGCTCGCCGACCTCTACCGCTCGCGTGCGGACTATCTCGATCGGTATGCCGGTGCGGTGGAGCAGGGCATCGCCGACGGCTTTCTGCTGGCGAGTGACCGGGAGGCCCTGCTGGCCGATGCCCGTCCCGAGCACCTGCCCTACTAGGCATCACCGCAGCTCACTGCCTGATCGTGGCCCGGATTCCGACATCGTCGGGGTCCGGGCCGCGGCCGCATCTCGGCGATTTCCGACATTTAGACTAATGGCGTTAGTATACTGGCTGTGACGCACACCACAGCCCTCACCCGAGGAGGCCCGACCCCATGACTCTCGCCGTCGACATCCAAGACCTGCGCACCCGCGCCCTGCGCGACCTGCTCGCCCATCTGGACGGCTCGGTCACCGACCAGTGGCCGGAGATCGCCGATTCGTCCGCCCCCGACTTCGCCGATCCGGTCCGCGCCGAACTCGAACGCGACCGCGTCTTCGGCGAGGTGCCGTTCATCGTCGCCCACTCCTCGGAGGTGACCGGCCGCGGCCAGTTCATCACCGCCGACCTGCCGCGCAACAACGTCGTGGTGATCCGGCAGAGCGACGGCGGCGTGAAGACCTTCGTCAACGCGTGCCGGCACCGCGGCGCCCAGCTGGTGACCGAGGACTCCGGTAAGTGCCGCCTCTTCTCCTGCCCGTATCACCGCTGGTCGTACGGCACCGACGGCGCGCTGCGCAGCGTGACACTCGACAACACCTTCGGCGACTTCGACCGCTCGCAGTACGGGCTGGTGGAACTGCCCACCGAGGAGCGGCACGGCTTCGTCTGGGTGATCGACAACCCCGACCGGCAGATCGACGTCGCCGCCTGGCTGGGCCCGGAGATGGACGCGATCATGGCCTCCTACGGGATCGGCGATCTGGTGAGCGTGGATCCGCACACCTACCGGCGGCCGGCGAACTGGAAGATCATGCAGGACGGCTTCCTGGACAACTACCACGTCAAGTACGCGCACCCGAACACCGCCGGGAAGATGCTGCACACCAATGCCGTGGCGCTGCAGGACTACGGCCGCTCGTTCTGGTTCCTCACCGCCCGCAAGACCGTCGACCAGTTCATCGGCCAGGAGGTGTCCTGGAGCCCGGAGATGGAGGGCCACACCATCGAAAGCTGTTTCCTCGCACCGAACTCCATGCTGCTCAAGCACGCCACCCACTTCGAGCTGCTCACCTTCCGGCCGGTGGGCGCCGACCCCAACCAGTCGATCATGCAGATGCGCATCATGGCGCCGTCGGTTCAGGACAGCGGGCTGACCCCCGAACACTGGGCCAAACGCTGGGAGAAGAACTGGGGGCTGCTCATCGCCATCCTGCACGACGAGGACTTCCCGATCCTGGACGGCTCCCAGGTGGCGATGAACAGCCTCGACACCGGACCGATGCTGCTGGGCCGCAACGAGATCGGCAGCCATCTGTTCCGCCGGATGGTCGACGAGCTGCTCGCGACCGCGCCGGCCGCCGCAGCGCCGTGAACACCGCCCCCACCGAGGAACTGGTGGTGGTGGACAGCTACCCCGGGCCGCCCCGCCAGGATGCCGCCGACCTCGCCGCCGACGCCGACCGGGCCGACGCGGAGATGAGCTTCGCCGCCGACGAGCACCGGATCCTGCCGGCGCCGATCATCAGGACCGCCGAACTGCGGACCCGGCTGCACCGCTGGTCGGCACCGCACGGCGACCAGCCACTGCTCGCCGGAGTGGCCACCGCCCGGCTGGTGGGGCCGGACGTCGTGCTCACCCTGCAGATCGCGCCGCTGTTCCGGTCCACCGGAGTGGGGACCGCGGCCGTAGAAGCGCTGCGCCGCAGCGACGTGCTCACCGTCCCGTCCGGGGCACGCCTGCTGATCTGCTGCCACGGTTCCCATCCGGCGGCGATGCGGATGGCGCGCCGCTTCGGCGCCGAGCAGCTCGGCGAACGCCACCACCTGCTGCTGCCCTCGGCGTCGGCCTACCTGCACTCCCGGCTCGCCGCCGACGGCGACAGCACCCCCGGGCGGCCGCAGCGGCGGCCGGTCCCCTCCTCGCCGTGGCCCGCCCTCGGCGAGGAGGTGCCCGGCAGTGTGGAGCTGCGCACCGCGGGCGGCTCCCCGTCGACCGTCCGGATCGCGGTGCACGGCAGCACCGGAATCCTGCGCGACGCCGCCGGACCAGACCGGGCCGGCGCCGTCCGGCTGGGGGTGGACACCCTGCTGACCCGCGGCGCCCGCATGGTGCAGACCGTCGCCGACACCGCCGACCTGGAACTGATCGACATCCTCCGGTCCGCCGCCTTCGGCCACGACCGCAGCGATGTGCTCCTGTCCTGCCCACCCCTGACACCCGACCCTCAACCACCGACCACCAGCCTGAAGGAAAACGCATGAACGCCAGCATTCTTCGTCCGATCGCGGCCTGGTCCGCACGCCAGCCCGAGGAGCCGGCCGTGGCCGATCCGGCCGTGGCACTGACCTGGTCGGAATTCGACTCGGCCAGCGACCGGGCCGCCCTCGAACTCGCCGAGGCCGGCGTGAGCCGCGGCGACCGGGTCGCGATTCTCGGCCGGACCGGCACCGCATGGGCGGTCACCGCCATGGGGGTGATCAAACTCGGTGCGATCGTCTGCCCACTGAACGAGCGCAGCGGCCCCGCCGACCTGGCGGCCGCGGTCTCGGTCACCGAGCCGGTGCTGACCGTCGTCTCGGCGGCCCTGCGCGCGAGTGCCGAGGCGCTGCCGGGCGCCACCCTGGCGCTCGAGGAGATCGGGCGCCCCGAGCCGGCCGACCGGCCGCTGCCCGCGGTGCGCACCGACGGCGCCGACCCGGTGGCGATCCTGGCCACCTCCGGCTCCACCGGCGCCCCCAAAGCCGTGGTCTTCACGCACGACTCACTGCTCAGCAGCTTCTTCGAATGGTGCCTGGCCGAGCCCTCCTTCCTGCACATGCGCTCACTGAGCGTGAGCTCGATGGCCTTCGGCGCGGGCCTGCTCAACGGCTTCCTCGGCCCGCTGGTGCTCGGCGGCAGTGTGGCCTACCTGCCCGAGTGGGATCCGGCGATCGCCCTGCGGATGATCCGCGACGAGAAGGTGAATCATCTGGGCGCGACCACCATCTTCTACGAGCAGATGGCGGCCCACCCCGACTTCCCGGACGCCGACCTGTCGTCGTTGACCCTGGCCTTCACCGGCGGCAATCCGGTCACCGACGAGCTGATCCGGTTGTGGGGCGACAAGGGCATCGGGCTGCGGCAGGTGTACGGGCTCACCGAATCCCAGTCGCAGGTCTGCGTCCCGTCGATCGAGCTGTCGATGAGCGCGCCCGACAGTGTGGGAACCGGCGGTGTGCTCAACGAGATCCTGATCGTGAACGCCGACGGCGAGGTGTGCGCTCCCGGCGAACCCGGCGAGATCACCGTGGCCGGTCCGGGCGTCGCCGCCGGCTACTGGCGCAACGACGAACTGACCGCCGCCACCTTCGGCGACGGCCGGCTGCGGACCGGCGACATCGGCGTGCGCGACGACGCCGGGGCGATCCGGGTGGTGGGCCGCACCAAGGACATCATCATCTCCGGCGGCATCAACATCTATGCCGCCGAACTCGAGCGCGCCATCGCGGAGCTGCCGGATGTGCTCGAGGTGGCGGTGATCGGCGTGTCCGACAACGAATTCGGGGAGACCCCGGCGGCGCTCGTCCGCACCGCCGAGTCGTCGGCGCTGACCGCCGCCGAGGTGGTCCAGCACTGCCGCGAAAGCCTCTCCTCGTACAAGGCGCCCCGGTACGTGGAGTTCCTGGCCCAGCCGCTGCCGCGGACGGCCGGCATGAAGATCCGCAAGGGCGCGCTGCGCGACGAGTACGCGGACCTGCCGGTCCGCGGGGAACGGCTCTCGGCGGCCGGGTAGCGTCTGGTCGGGAGACCGACACGACCGGGAGGACGCCAGGGTGGGACGCAGACCGCTGATCCAGCGTGAGTCCGCGGCACTCGCCGCCGTCGAGATCATCGATGCCGACGGTCCCGACGCACTGAGCCTCGAACGCCTCGCCACCCGGCTCGGCGTCCGGGCGCCGTCGCTGTACAACCATTTCAGCGACAAGGACGAGATCCTCACCGAGGCCGCCCGGCAGATCGTGCTCTCGACTCCCGATCACGGGCCGGTGGTCGGCGACGACTGGGCCGGCTGGCTGATCGACGGCGCCCTGGCGTTCCGCTCGGCGCTGCTGGCGCACGCCCGGGCGGTGCCGCTGGTGGTCGAGCACTTCCCGCGGCAGCTGCTGGAGAAGCTCTACGTCCAGCACTGCCGGGTGCTCGGCCGGCACGGGGTGCCGGTGGACTGGCAGATGGTGATCCTCGAATCGGTGCACCGGATGACCATCGGCTCGGCCATGTGCACGGCCACCGGCCGGCCCGCGATGGCCCCGCTGACCGACCCGACCGAGTTCGACGCCGACCTGGTGACCTCCATGCAGGCCGCGCACTGGTCCGACGAACAGCTCTTCGCCGACATGATGCGCCTGTTTCTGGCCGGTGCTCAGCGCGAGTTCGGCGCATCCGGCCCGGCCTGAACCGCAACCTCCCGGCCCGGCACGCGAAGGACCTACTCCACGGCGTGCGGCGGCACGGACAGGAACTGGTCGGTGGCGGCCCGGACCTGACCGGAGAAGACGTGGCCCACATGGCCGCCCGCATACCAGTCGATCCGGCCGCCCCAGTGCTCGTGCAGCTTCTGTGCGGCCGTCACCCAGGTGACCCGGTCGTTGAGTGCGGCGATCACCGCACGCCGATTCTCGGGTGCATAGGGCATCACGGCCAGCGGGTCCACCACCGAGGTGCCGCCGATGGTGATGTCGAGCGGATCCTGCTGCCCGACCCAGGAGACCAGCGCCCGCAGATCGGCCACCGCGCGGGCGGTCACCGCCACGTTCTGCAGCGGATCGAAACTCGGATAGTCCAGGTTGGGGTGGGTTCGCGGTCCTTGCATCCGTGTGCGCCGATCACCGAATGGCGATCTGGGATACGTTCACACCAGAGGGATTAGAACACGTTTTAGTTTCTTGCCAAGTCGGACCCGTCCGCCACCGACCCGCCGAGGTAGGCCCGCTCCAGGCGCGCCGGATCCGCGGCCAGCTCACTCGCCCCGGATTCGAGCGCGATGTCGCCGTGCACCAGCACCACCGCCCGGTCGGCCACCTCCAGAGCCAGCCGCACATGCTGCTCCACCAGCACGATCGCGGTGCCGTCCGCGTCGGCCACCCGGCGCAGCACCGGCAGGATCGATTCCACGATCACCGGCGCGAGCCCCATGCGCAGTTCGTCGATCAGCAGCACCTTGGGCCGCTGCAGCAGAGCCCGCCCGATGGCGAGCATCTGCTGCTCGCCGCCGGAGAGCTGGCCGGCCGGCACCCGCGCCCGCCGGCCCAGCGAGGGGAACCAGTCGACGATCTCGGCCACCCGGGCCGCCGCCTCCGACCGGCGCCGGCGGCCGCCGAACAGCGGCCGTCCCGCATCGGCGCGCACCGCCAGCTTCAGGTTCTGCTCGGTGGAGAGCTTGCGGAAGAGCGCCCGGTCGTCGGGCACGAGGACCAGCCCCGAGCGCACCGCCGACCGCGGATCGGCCGAGGCCACCGCCGTCCCGTCGACGCTCAGCTCACCGCCGAGGCGCGGCAGCAGCCCCGCCATCGTCTCGAGCAGCGTGGTCTTCCCGGCGCCGTTGGGACCGAGCAGAGCGACGATCTCGCCCGCCGCCACGTCCAGGTCGATGCCGCGCACCACCGGGTTGCCCTTCATGTGACCGGCATCGAGGGACCGGGCCGACAGCATGCTCATGCGATGACCTCCGGAGCGTCGGAATCGTTGCGGACGGGACGTGCCCCGGCGGGGCCGTCGGGTGCCGGATGGTCCGGTTCTTCTGGGGCAGGATCCTCCGGGGCCGAATCCTCTGGGGCCGCTTCCTCTGCGGCGGGGCCCTCGGTCCCCAGATAGGCGGCCATCACCCGCGGATCGGTGCGGATCTCCTCCGGTGTACCGGTGGCGATCACGCTGCCCAGGTCGAGCACCAC
>NZ_JBJURU010000010.1:50157-57014 GCF_046098115.1 Gordonia sp. VNK21
CCGTGGCGCTAGCACGACCACCTCGTCGTACACGCCGACCGAGACCTCCACCGGCTGGCCCGCCACCACGACCACGTGCCGCTGTAGCGCGAGCTTAGGCCCCGCTCACTCGACCGGCCCAGCACCACCGCCCGGTCGGCCACCTCCAGAGCCAGCCGCACATGCTGCTCCACCAGCACGATCGCGGTGCCGTCCGCGTCGGCCACCCGGCGCAGCACCGGCAGGATCGATTCCACGATCACCGGCGCGAGCCCCATGCTCAGTTCGTCGATCAGCAGCACCTTGGGCCGCTGCAGCAGAGCCCGCCCGATGGCGAGCATCTGCTGCTCGCCGCCGGAGAGCTGGCCGGCCGGCACCCGCGCCCGCCGGCCCAGCGAGGGGAACCAGTCGACGATCTCGGCCACCCGGGCCGCCGCCTCCGACCGGCGCCGGCGGCCGCCGAACAGCGGCCGTCCCGCATCGGCGCGCACCGCCAGCTTCAGGTTCTGCTCGGTGGAGAGCTTGCGGAAGAGCGCCCGGTCGTCGGGCACGAGGACCAGCCCCGAGCGCACCGCCGACCGCGGATCGGCCGAGGCCACCGCCGTCCCGTCGACGCTCAGCTCACCGCCGAGGCGCGGCAGCAGCCCCGCCATCGTCTCGAGCAGCGTGGTCTTCCCGGCGCCGTTGGGACCGAGCAGAGCGACGATCTCGCCCGCCGCCACGTCCAGGTCGATGCCGCGCACCACCGGGTTGCCCTTCATGTGACCGGCATCGAGGGACCGGGCCGACAGCATGCTCATGCGATGACCTCCGGAGCGTCGGAATCGTTGCGGACGGGACGTGCCCCGGCGGGGCCGTCGGGTGCCGGATGGTCCGGTTCTTCTGGGGCAGGATCCTCCGGGGCCGAATCCTCTGGGGCCGCTTCCTCTGCGGCGGGGCCCTCGGTCCCCAGATAGGCGGCCATCACCCGCGGATCGGTGCGGATCTCCTCCGGTGTACCGGTGGCGATCACGCTGCCCAGGTCGAGCACCACCACGCGGTCGCACACGCTGAGCACCAGATCCATGTCGTGGTCGATCAGCAGCATGCTCACCCCGGAACCCCGGGCCGCCGCCAGGCGCTCGCCGAGCCACCGGCTCTCCCCCGAGTCCAGGCCCGCGGCGGGCTCGTCGAGCAGCGCCACGGTGGGCCGCCCGGCCAGCATCCGGGCCACCGAGACCAGCTGGCGCTGTCCCTGCGACAGATCGGCCGCCGTGGTCTCGGCCAGGTCGCCGATCTGCAGCAGGGCCAAGACCTCGCGGACCGTCCGGTGCGGGTCGTCGTCGCCGGCGTCCACCCCCACCGTCACGTTCTCGAGCACCGAGAGCTCGTCGTAGAGCTCGATGTCCTGGAAGGTGCGCCCGAGTCCGGCCCGGCTGCGCCGGTGCGGCGCCAGGGTGGCGAGATCGGTCTCGCCCAACCGGATGCGGCCGGTGCACGGGGCGAAGCCGCTGATCGCGTCGACCAGTGTGGTCTTGCCTGCCCCGTTGGGCCCGATCAGGCCGACGATCTCCCCGCGCAGCAGACCGAAGTCCACGCCGGAAACAGCGGTGACCGCCCCGTAGCGGACGGTGAGGTCCTCCACGGCGAGCACCGGTCCGCCGACTGCCGTCGGCGCGTGCTCGGGCGACGGCGCCACCGGTATGTCCCCGATCGGCGCGGGACGGGCCCGCAGCACCGCCGGCAACGGGATCCGGTGCAACTGCCCGACCAGACCGTCGGGATTGAACACCACGGTCACCACCAGCAGGACGCCCGAGGCCAGCACGTAGTAGTCGCCGATGTCGAGCCAGTACGAGAGCAGGGCACCCGGCGCCATCACGCCGGCCAGCAGCGCGCCGGAGACCGAGGTGACACCGGCGATGTAGAAGACGGCGAACAGGGTGATCGCGGTGAACACCCGGAACAGATCCGCGGTGGCCATATTGCTGGTCTGGTAGGCCATCAGCGCGCCGCCCAGACCGGCCAGGAAGGAGGCGATCGCGAAGGCCGTCAGCTTGACCGCGCCCACATTGATGCCCGACGCCGCAGCCGAGCGCTCATTGGCCCGCACCGCCAGCATGGCCGCGCCCAGCCCGCTGCGCCGCAGCCAGGCCACGCCGAGCGCACAGAGCGTGAGCACCACCAGGCAGAGGACGCCGAAGGCCAGCTGCGGATAGCCCTCCCCCGCGCCGATCGACAGATCGAGGCCGAATATTGACGGCGGGGTGACCATCGCCTGGGCGCCGCCGCCGTTCAGGCTCGGATTGTTGAACCAGAAGGCCTCCAGGAACACCGCCAGAGCCAGGGTCGCCACCATCAGCGGCAGTCCACGCACCCGCAGGGCCGGCAGGCCCACCACCACACCGATCACCATCGCGGCCAGCGCCGCCAGCAGCGGGGCGAACGGGAACGGGATGTGCAGTTGCTCGGAGAAGCGGGCCAGCGAATAGGCCGACGCCCCGGCCAGGGTGAGCTGCGCCAGCGAGACCTGCCCGGCATAGCCGGTGACGACCACCTGCGAGAGCGCGATCACCGCGAAGACCAGGGAGGCGATCACCGCCAGCCGCACGCTGCCGGAGGTGACCAGCAGGGCCACCACGCCCACGGCCACCCCGACCACGGTGGGCACCAGCAGCCGGGTCGGCCGCGGCGAACGCCCCAGATCCTGCTTGGCCACCGCACCTCGGCCGGGCAACCGCTGGCCGCGCACCAGCAGGAAGATCAGGATCAGCAGCAGCGGGATCGCCTGCGCCACACCGCTGTCGGGAAACCAGTCGACGGTGGTCTGCAGTTTCTGCGCCTCCGAGGAGAGCATCCCGATCGCCAGGCCGGCGAGCACCGTCAGGCTGATCGACGAGAAGTTGCCCACCAGCGCCGCGGCGAGCGCCGGCACGATGAACATGGTGTAGGCCACCGGGTTGAGCGGGACCATCGGCGAGATCAGCACGCCGCCCACGCCGGCGGTGGCACTCGAGAGGGCCCAGTTGGACAGTGCGATCCGGTCCGGCGACAGGCCGGTGACCAGCGCACCGCGTTCGGATTCGGCCGCCGCCTCGGTGGCCACCCCGAAGCGCGTGTATCGCAGGACCAGGGCCGCCAGCGCGGCCAGACCCACGACCACCACACCCAGCCACAGCCCCTCGGTGGAGACGACGGTCTCGCCCACGGTGAAGGACTCGCGCGGGAAGATCGCGGCCACCGGCGGCGGGGTCTCGTCCACGCGCATGGCCAGCAGCGCCTGCAGCACCAGCATGACGCCGATCGCGGCGACCGCCTTGGCCAGCGCCGGCGCGCGGCGCATCGGCCGGAAGACCACCAGATACAGGAGCATGCCCAGGACGGCCGAGAGCGCCACCGCGAGCAGGGCGGCGGGCAGCACATCCCATTTGCCGCCCAGGTCGACGGTCTTGTCGAAGCCCGGAATCGGATTGAGGAACTCCCCGCGCCGCAGGTAGGCGTAGGTGTAGGCGGCGTAGAGCGCAACGGCGCCGGTGGCGAAGTTCACCACGCCGGAGCTCTTGAAAGTCATCACCAGGGCCAGGCCGAGCGCCGCGTAGACGGCGCCGTTGCCCACGCCCAGGAGCAGAAAGGCGAGATCGTTCATCGGAAGGCTGGGGTCCCCTCTGGAGGCGAGCGGTGGCAGGTCGGTAAAAGTGCAGGTCGGCAGAAGTCAGGTCGGGCGGGACTCGTCAGGCGGGTCCGGTCGCGCGGCGGGCCGGTGAGATGCCGATCATCACCGGCCCGACCGCGGACGACCGTCAGTCCTGGTTGACCACTTCGGTGTTCTCGAAGACCAGGTCGGCGCCGACGTCGGAGACCAGCATGGCCTTGCTGCACAGCGAGGTGAGCTGCGGGAAGGCCTTGCCGTCGCAGGTGAAGGTGAGTCCCGGAGCGGCCGGCAGCGGCAGGTCGCGGGCGGCACCGAAGGCCGCGTCGACGGCGGCGGCGTCCACCGCGCCCGCCTGCAGACCGGTGCCGACCTCGGCCAGTGCCATCACCGTCTGGTAGCCCATGTACGCCAGACCACGCGGGTCGGTGTCCGGGGCGTACTTGGCCATCACCGTGCGGTACAGATTCACCGTCTCGGCGTCCGAGGTGAGATCGACGGTGGTGAAGGCCTTGGTGTTGGTGTAGGTCTCTTCACCGACGGCCTCGACCACCGGGCGGTCCAGACAGGACGAGATCAGGTACTTCTGCACGTCGGGCGCTGCGGTCTGCAGAGCCTTCAGGGCACTGGTGCACTGGCGGCTGTCGCCGAGGATGCTGACCGCGTCCGGCTTGTCGGCCAGGCCGGCGGCGATCTGCGCGCTCGGGTCGGCGACGGAGACCGGCACGGTGACCACCTTCAGCTCCACGCCGGCCCGGGAGAAGATGGGCTCTCCCATCGCCTTGAGCGAGGCGGCGGCGTCGCCGGTGTCGCCGATCAGCACGGTGACCTTCTTGAGCCCGTCCTTGGCGGCGGTGGCGGCCTGCGCGGAGAGCACGCCGACGATGCCGCTGGAGAGCATGTAGGTCTTGGGCGCGGCCATCTCCACCTGGGAGACCGGAGCCTGCGCCACATAGGGAATGCCTGCTCCGGTGACGATCGGCAGCATGACGGCGCCCTGCGAGCCCATCGGCGTGATCACCACCGAGACCTTCTTGGCCACCATCTCATTGGCGCACTTGGTGGCCGAGACGGGTTCCTCGGCCTCCTTGCAGATCTCGAGCTCCACCTTGTGGCCGCCCACACCGCCGCCGTTGGCGTTGAGGTACTCGGCGGCGGCCTCACCGCCCTCGCGCACGCTCGGCACCGAGATGGCGCCGGACTCCGGCACGATCAGGCCGACCTTGATCGCCTCGCCGGTGGGCGCGTTCTCGGTCAGTTCGACGGTGGGCCCGCTGGAGGCGGCGGTGCTGTCGTCGTCCGACGAGCACGCGGTGAGACCGCCGAAGACCAGAGCGCCCGCCGCACCGACGACCATCGCCTGGCGCAACGTGCGTTTGAGGTTGCTGGGTGCTTTCACTATTCGTCCCTTCAGTCCTGTCGGATACCTCGGCACCGTTCGCCGATCCGCGGAAAAGCCGTGCCCGAATGTGCAACTGTAAGACATACGGTAGGGCTTACGGCAGACTTTAACGTGTGTCGGATCACAACAGTGCCGAATTTGCGAAACATGCCACATCTGCTAGCTATCCGCAGTTCAAGAGGGGTTTCACGCCGGTGTTACGATCGGCGGCGCGACCCGATCAGAGCAGGGGGACTATGACCCACGATCCATCGACCACTGCGGGTGACACCGGTCAGCGGGGTTCCGACGGGCGTCTGCCGCGCGGTTCCCTCGACCCGGAGGAGATCGTCGCCGCCGCCTACCGGGTGGCCGGCGAGGTGGGTCTGGCCAGGTTCAGCGTCCCGATGGTGGCCCGGCATCTGGGCGTGGGGGTGACCAGCATCTACTGGCACTTCCGCAAGAAGGAGGACCTGCTCGCAGCCATGTCGGTGTGGGCCACGGCCGACTACCGGGACACCTCCCCCTTCGACGGCGCCGGGGGATGGAAGGCCGGACTGCGGCGGCACTTCCGTTCCATGCACCGCGTGCTCAAGGAACAGCCGGTTCTGGTGGAGCTGATGCTGCTGCTGCAGCCGCGGCCGACCGTCGACGCGACGGTGATGCACGCGACCAGCCGCCGCTTCGGCTCGATCATGGACGCGCTGCACGAGGCCGGCTTCTCCGAGCAGGATGCCTGCCGGCTGTACTTCGCGCTGCTCTCCCACGTGTGCGGGTCGGCGATGCTCACCCATCAGTCGGTGCTGGCCGACGCCGAGCGGCTGATGGTGCAGGCCGGCGGTCCCGATCAGCGGATACCCGAGGATGCGCTGTTCGACTTCACCTTCGAGGCGCTGCTCGACCGCGCGGAGTCGCTGCTCGACGATCAGGCGGCACCGGAAGCGCGCTGACCGATCGCGGCCGTACCGGCCAGGCGTCCCCTGTCAGACGTCCCCGTGCAGCGGCAGCGGGTGGTCGGCACCGTAGACGTGCACCGCACCCGGACCGCCCGCGAAACAGCGCTCGACGTCCGGGCCGGAGGCCACCGGGATCACGGTGACCGAGGCGCCCGCGGCGGGGGCGAAGACCGCGTCGGTCGAACCCGGCCCGCGGACGTCGGCCCCGGACGCCGGCCGTCGGACCCGGGCCAGCTGAGTGTGTGCACCGGCCCCCGACGCGTCGAGGTAGTCGACGTAGTCGCAGGGCACCGCCCCGAGCGTCCCGCGCTGCGGGCGGCCCGCCTGTTCCGGGTCGCCGAGGCCGTACTGGCCGTCGCAGTTGAACACCCATCCGCCGGCCGCCGCGGCCACCGCCGAGCCGTGGATGGACATTCCGCAGGACGGGAGCAGATGCAGTTCCAGCCCGGTCGCCGCCTCGGGCCACCGGCTGCGCACGACGCCCCGGCGCAGCCGGTGATCGGCGTGGTCCAGGCAGATCTCCACCCCGACGGTCACCGGTCGCTCGCCGGGCACCGAGAAGATCGCATACGGATCGTGCGCCGCGGATTTGAGGTCGCCGCCGGAGGTGTCGAGGACCGGATAGGCGCTCATCTGCTCGGTGATCACCGACCGGCCGGTCACATCCCACAGCAGCAGATCCTCGTTGGAGGCGAAGAACTTCTCGGTAGTCACCGCTCGGGCCCGGAAGTCGCCGCGCACCCCGCTCAGGGCGCCCGGCCCGAGCACGAAGGCCCGGTTGCGGACCTGCACCTGCGGATAGGCGTGGCAGTTCTTGATGAAGTCGACGAGGGCGTCGTAGACCACCAGCGCCAGCGGGCCGTCGGCCCGCGCCCAGGCCTCGCCCAGGGTGCGGACCACGTCGTTGCGCACC
>NZ_JBJURU010000010.1:57024-115285 GCF_046098115.1 Gordonia sp. VNK21
GCCACGGGACGCTGATGCAGCTGATGGAGCTGCGCAGCCCCCGGCCACGTGTGTGAGTCGACCGGGCCCAGGCTGCCGGCCGCAGGCCCCGGCTGCAGGCGCCCGGCCCAAGCTGGCTGCGCCAGAAGCGGGGGCGGCGCCCGCGGAGCCAGTGGCACTAGGGCCACCGGAGGCCGGGCCTGCAGCTCGCGACAAAGCGCCCGCCAGGCCCACGCCACGTGCAGATGCCACGGCTGGTGGGCGACGGCGACGTGCCCCTGCAGACTGTCCCCTGCGGACCGGCCATGCCGGCGCTAGCCAGTCGCGCGAAGGCCACGGCGGACTAGCAGCTCGTCGCTGAGGCGCGCCAGCTCGTCGCGGAGCTTCCACTTCAGCTTGTCGCGTAGGAGCCCATAGGCGACTAGCCCTGGCGGCCGGACGTGGTAGTCGGCGAGCCGCAGCCGGTCGTGGCTGACTACCCACTCGTAGCGGCTGGGCGTGTGCACCCTCTCGTCGCGCGCTGACCGCTCGCGGCCGTACCGGCCAGGCGTCCCCTGTCAGACGTCCCCGTGCAGCGGCAGCGGGTGGTCGGCACCGTAGACGTGCACCGCACCCGGACCGCCCGCGAAACAGCGCTCGACGTCCGGGCCGGAGGCCACCGGGATCACGGTGACCGAGGCGCCCGCGGCGGGGGCGAAGACCGCGTCGGTCGAACCCGGCCCGCGGACGTCGGCCCCGGACGCCGGCCGTCGGACCCGGGCCAGCTGAGTGTGTGCACCGGCCCCCGACGCGTCGAGGTAGTCGACGTAGTCGCAGGGCACCGCACCGAGCGTCCCGCGCTGCGGGCGGCCCGCCTGTTCCGGGTCGCCGAGGCCGTACTGGCCGTCGCAGTTGAACACCCATCCGCCGGCCGCCGCGGCCACCGCCGAGCCGTGGATGGACATTCCGCAGGACGGGAGCAGATGCAGTTCCAGCCCGGTCGCCGCCTCGGGCCACCGGCTGCGCACGACGCCCCGGCGCAGCCGGTGATCGGCGTGGTCCAGGCAGATCTCCACCCCGACGGTCACCGGTCGCTCGCCGGGCACCGAGAAGATCGCATACGGATCGTGCGCCGCGGATTTGAGGTCGCCGCCGGAGGTGTCGAGGACCGGATAGGCGCTCATCTGCTCGGTGATCACCGACCGGCCGGTCACATCCCACAGCAGCAGATCCTCGTTGGAGGCGAAGAACTTCTCGGTAGTCACCGCTCGGGCCCGGAAGTCGCCGCGCACCCCGCTCAGGGCGCCCGGCCCGAGCACGAAGGCCCGGTTGCGGACCTGCACCTGCGGATAGGCGTGGCAGTTCTTGATGAAGTCGACGAGGGCGTCGTAGACCACCAGCGCCAGCGGGCCGTCGGCCCGCGCCCAGGCCTCGCCCAGGGTGCGGACCACGTCGTTGCGCACCGCCGTCGACGTACTGTTCAGGACGGCGTCCAGGTCGGCGACCTGCGCCGAGATCGCCGACCCGAGCACCAGCAGGAAGTGCGGATAGTCGGCCGCCGGGAAGAGCTCCTCGAGTACGGCCAGGATGTGCCCGGCCGGATCCGGCTCGTCCAGCGCGTGCACGTACGGGCCGAGCAGGCCGTGCCAGAAGAACTCCGGTGCGACGAAGACGTTGAGCACCTGCCCGTCGGCGTCCGGCAGCGCATCGCGGGCCGCGTCGACGGCCCGCTTGAGCAGTCCCGCGCGCAGCCGGACGTCGTCGGCGAAGTCCTCGGCCGCCCGGTAGGTGCCGGCCACGTTGCCGGTGCCGTTCGGATCGCCCACCGCCACCACCTGCGCAGGTGTGGTCGGCACGGCGTAGCCGATGAAGCGCACCCGCCGGTAGCCTCCCGGCGCCTGATCGGCCGTCATCGTCGTCGCCCCCGGGTCGCCTGTCAGTCCGCGATACGGATCACGGCCTTGCCGCGCACCCGGCCCTCCGCCAGATCGGTGAGCGCCGTGGGCAGTTGGGCGAGCGAATAGATCTCGCTCACCGGCGGACGCAGACCGGCGGCGATCATCTCGGTCAGCTCGTCGTGCAGCAGCGGCAGGGTCTCCGGATTGCGGCGGATGTACTCGCCCCAGGCTGCGCCGACGATGGAGATGTTGCGGAAGAGGACGCGGTTGAGCTTGACCGTCGGGATGCCCCCGGCCGCGAAGCCGATCACCACGTAGCGGCCGTCGGTGCCCACGGTACGCAGCGCCTCGTCGAAGACGTCACCGCCCACCGGGTCGATGAGCACGTCCACGCCGCCGTCGGACAGTTCGAGGACCCTGTCCTTCCAGCCGTCGGTCAGCTGGACCACCTCGTCGGCGCCGAGACCCTTGAGCATCTCCTCGGCACCGGTGCGGTGCACCACGGCGATCACCGTGGCGCCCATCGCCTTGGCCACCAGGATCGACGCCACGCCCACGCCGCCGGCGGCGCCGAGCACGGCCACCACCTCGCCCGGCGCGGTCTGCGCCCGGGTCTTGAGCGCGAAGAGCGCGGTCTGGAAGTTGATGCCCATCGCCGCGCCCTCGTCGAAGGTCAGCTCGGCCGGCAGCGGCATGAGCTGCTCCGGGGAGGCCACCAGCTGCTCGGCGAAGCCGCCGACCATCGACGAGACCAGCACCCGGTCGCCGACGGAGACGCCGGAGCCCTCCGGCGCCTGGGCCACCACACCGGCCACCTCGGTGCCGGGTGTGAAGGGCAGCGGCGGGCGCAACTGGTACAGCCCCTGCGACATCAGCAGGTCGGGGAAGCACACCCCGCACGATTTGATGTCGACGAGCACCTGGTCCGGGCCCGGCACCGGATTCTCGACGTCGGTGAGGGCGAGGCCCTCCGGTCCGGTTTCAGCGGTGAGTACCTGAGCTTTCATACCGACCACCCTAGCGCTCGTACGGTCGGGGGACCGCTAGGATTCCCGGCATGACTTCCCCGTCCACGGACCACGCCGCGTCCGCCCCCTCGCCCGAGCGTCTGAAGGTGGCCGAGGAGGCCCCCGGCTTCATGCCGCTCGACGAAGCGCTGGCCCTGTTCGACGTCGCGAAAGAGTATCTGGGGCAACCGGATTCGGCGGGTCTGGGCGTGGAGATCGGCACCTACTGCGGCAAGTCGACGGTCTTTCTGGGCAGTGCCGCCGAGGCGTTCGGCGCGGCCGTGGTGACCGTCGATCACCATCGCGGCTCCGAAGAGCATCAGCCCGGCTGGGAGTATCACGACACCTCGCTGGTGGATCCGCACGCCGGCACCCTGGACACCTCCGCACGGTTCCGGCGCACCATGTTCGACGCCGGACTTGAGCAGACCGTGGTCGGGGTGCTGGCGCCGTCGACGCTGGCGGCGAGGATCTGGGGCCGCCCGGCCGACTTCGTGTTCATCGACGGCGGGCACTCGATGGAGGCCGCGCAGAACGACTACGACGGCTGGGCCCGCTGGGTGCGCGTCGGCGGCGCCCTGCTCATCCACGACGTCTTCCCCGATCCCGCCGACGGCGGCCGGCCGCCGTACGAGATCTACTGCCAGGCGCTGGCCACCGGGCAGTTCACCGAGGTGGCCGTCGCCGGTTCGCTGCGTGTGCTGCGCCGGGACTCGGGTGAGCCGGGGGCGGCGCTGCCGCGCGGCTGACCGCAGATTCCACCGGTTGTCGGATATCGGCGGCCGGCCCGGGCGGCCTCAATCGGTTGACCGACCGGCGGGTGGTGATGACCCGGCCGAACACCGTCTTCTGGTTCATTCCGCACGGCCACACCACTCAGGCCACTCCGCTGGAGACGGTGTCCGACGTGGCCTGCGGCGACGGTCGGCAGTCCGGGGCCTTCGGCGGACTGGCGACGACGCTGGTCATCGTGCCGGTGATCGCGCTGATCGCACTGTTCATGCTCCTGGAACCGGCCTACTGATGGGCGGGGCCACCACCGCGCTGCTGATCCTCGTCGTCATCGGGATGCTGGTGCGGCACCGGCCGCTGCCGACGGCCGGATCCGAGGCGTCCTCACCCGCCGTCCCGCGCACCCCGATGCCCTCACCTGCCGCGCCCCCTCCTGGAATGTCCCAACCCGGGATGTCCCCGCCTGCGATGTCCCCGCCTGCGATGTCCTCGCCTGCGGTGGTCCGGCCGAACCCGGCCGGGTCCTCCCCCGGCCTTCCGCGGTCTCCGCGGTACTGAGCGCCGGCGTCCGTCTGCGGCGCCGTGCTCAGCGGTGGGCTGCGGCCGGCGCGAGCTGCCGGGTGAGGAACGCCAGTTGGTGCGCCACGGCGGGGGCGAACCAGTCGTTGGGCGCGAAGACGTCGAAGTGGTCGCACGGGTAGTGCCGGACCTGGGCGCGGGCCTTGAACGCCGTCTTGGCCGCGGCCTGCGGCGGCGCCCCCTGATCCAGATCGGCGATCTGCACCAGGACCGGCGCCGTGACGGCGGCGGCCGCCTTGTTGACGTTGAGTCCGCCGATCTCCAGCCCGACGGTGGCGTCGACCTCGTTGCGCCAGGTGGGGCCGGCGATCGCGGTATAGGCCTCGTAGAAGCCGGGTGCGGTCAGGGCCGCGTTCTCCCCCGGCCGGCCGACGATCGGCATCAGCGTGCCCGGGCGGCCGAGCCGGCCGGCGACGGCGCTGCGCATCCCCGCGGCCGCCGACCGGGCCATCGCCCGCGCGCCGGACTGCGGGTAGGCGTGCACCCCGGCCGCCAGCCCGTTGACCAGCGGGGCCAGGGCGATCACCGCAGCCACGTCGGTACGGCCGGCCGCCACCTGCACCACGGTGCCCCCGGACATCGAGACGCCCCACAGCACGATCCGCTCCGGATCCACACCGGGCTGCGCGGCGGCCGCGGCGATGGCACTGGAATAGTCCTGCGCCTGGTCGGCGAGCCGGATGCGCTGCCGAGGGCTGCCCTGCGAGGCACCGAAGCCGCGGTAGTCGAAGGCCAGCACGGCCAGGCCGGCGTCGGCGAAGGCCTGCGCGAAGGGGTCGAGACCGGAGTCGACGGTGCCGCCGAAGCCGTGCGCCATGATCACCACCGGCCGGCGCCCGTCGTCGTCGAACGGGGATTGCGCGGCGCCGGGATAGAAGCGCCCGGCGCAGGTGACGCCGTCGGAGGGGAAGGTCAGTGCGGTGTAGGTCATGCCGGCTCCTTCATACCGGGGTGGCCGTCACCGGCCACCTGCGCCCAGCGGATGCCGCCGTCCCGGCGGGCGCGCCGGAGGCCGGCGGGCAGTTCCCGGGTGCGCATGTCGTGTTCGTAGACGAAGTAGTCGAGTTGCTGGGTGTGCCGGGGCCGGTCGAGCATGTGCCCGGTGTACATCTGCATGTCGGCGTCGATCACCCGGCGCATCTCCTCGACCGACGGCGGGCGGTAGTTCCCCACCGCGTAGGCGCCGACGCAGCGGGCCTGCGCCTCGACGAACGGGAAGAGCGTCGGGGTGGCCTGGGCGAAGCCGTGAAAGATCAGGTCGTCGTATCCGGGGTAGAACATCCGCTTGTAGAGGTCGATCCGGTTGCCCGGCGCGGAGATGAAATCCTCGTCGAAGAACGGGAAGGTGATGTTGTAGCCGGTGGCGTAGATGATGATGTCGAAGTCGCCGGCGGTGCCGTCGTCGAAGTGCACCGTGGTCCCGTCGAGCCGGCTGATGTCGGGCCTGGGCGTGATGTCGCCCGAGCCGAGGCGCAGCGGCAGTTCCAGTGACTGGGTGGGGTGCGCTTCGAAGAACTTGTGGTTCGGGGTGGGCAGGCCGAACTTCTCCGGACGGCCGGCCATCGGGATGGTCAGCTGCATGAGCTTGCGCTGCCACGCCAGCGGGATCTGCGGAATGGTGCGGTAGTAGCGGTCGGCCGGTTCGCCGCCGTAGTACTTGGGCACCACCCACGCGCCGGAGCGGGTGGACAGGGTCACCTCGTTGCGCAGGGTGCGCGAGGACAGTTCCACGGAGATGTCGGCCGCACTGTTGCCCAGCCCCACCACCAGGATCCGTTTACCGGTGAAGTCGTGCGGGGTCTGATGGTCCACGTAGTGGTGGGCGTGCATCTCGATGCCGTCGAAGTTCCCGGGGAAGTCGGGCCAGCGGGCATCCCAGTGGTGACCGTTGGCCACCACCAGCAGGTCGAAGCGCCGGGTCTCGCCGCGCTGGGTGGTCAGTTCCCAGCCCCCGCCGGGCAGCCGCTCGGCGTGCTCCACACCGTTCTCGAATTCGATGCTGCCGAGCAGCCCGAAGGCGTCGGCGTAGTCGTCGAGGTACTGCTTGATCTGCGTGTGGTGCGGGAAGTCCGGATAGTCCTCGGGCATAGGGAAGTCCCGGAAGGACAACTGATGTTTGGAGGTGTCGATGTGCAGCGAGCGGTAGGCGCTCGAGTAGCCGTTGGGGTTCTCGAAGGCCCAGTTGCCGCCGATCCGGTCGGAGGTCTCGAAACAGGTGTACGGCACCCCGTAGTCGGTGAGCTGTTTACCCGATGTCAGACCGCTGATGCCGGCCCCGATGATCGCGGTGGCCGGGAGCGTGCGCGTCACGTCGTCACCCTTCAGTAGACACTTTCTCCCGTTGTGTCTATCCCATTGCGCGAGCAGGGGTGAACACTTTCCCAAATCTGTCTACTCGAGGTTGCTAGGGTCGACCCGTGAGCATCGAGTCCCCCGCCGGGAGCGCCGTGGTGGACCGGCTGGTGGAGGTCACCGCGGCCCTGCTGGCCGAGAAGGGCATCCGGGGTACGGCCATGGCACAGGTGGCCGAACGCGCAGGCATCTCACGCGCCTGGCTCTACCGGCATTTCCCCGACAAGAACTCGCTGATCGGCGCCGCCATCGTGCGGCTGGCCGATACCTTCTCCGCCGAGGCGCAGGACGAGCTCTCCGCCCTCGACGGCTTCGCCGAGCAGGTGGTGGCCGGCGTGCGGATCGGCCGCGGCGCGTACGACGATCCGGGCACGCTGCTGATGCGGCTGCAGCGGGAGGAACCCGAGGCCTACGCGGCCTGCGCCGGCGCCGGGGTGAACGGCCTGGTGCCCGACCTGGCCGCCTTCTGGCGGCCGTATGTGGCCGCCGCCGTCGAACGCGGCGAGATCGACGGCGGGCACGACCTGGACGAGGTGAGCGAATGGCTGGCCCGGATGTTGATCAGCATGGGAACCATGCCCGGCCGCACCCTCGATCCGGAGGATCCGGAGTCGCTGGCCCGGCATGTGCGCCGCTATCTGCTGCCGGCCCTGTCCGCGCCGCCGGCCGGCTGACGCGCACGGCAGGCGGAGCGGAACCGGCCCAGACGACGGCTGGAGCTCAGACGACGGCCGGGGCCAGCCCCAGCTTCCCGGCCAGCTTCTGCAGATAGCCGGAGGCGCGTTCGACGGAGTCGTCGGGCAGCCCGTAGAGCACCTGTGTCACGCCCAGCCGGCGCCACTGCTCGAGCTTCTCCGGATCCGGCCTGAAGTCCAGGACGACGATCTGCGGATCACCCTCGCGGCCGGCGTCGGCCCACACCGACTTGAGCAGGTTCACCGAGCCCTCGATGTCGGCCTCACCGGGGGTGGTGATCCAGCCGTCGGCGCTGCGCGCGATCCACTTGAAGTTCTTCTCGGTGCCGCCGGCGCCCACCAGCACCGGCAGGGTGCCCTGCGGCGGCTTGGGCCAGGCCCAGCTGGGCCCGAAGTCGACGAACTCGCCGTGATACTCGGCCTCCTCCTGCGTCCACAGCGCCCGCGCGGCCTCGAGGTACTCGCGGAGCATGGTGCGCCGGCGCTTGGGCGGCACCTTGTGGTCGGCCATCTCGTCGAGGTTCCAGCCGAAGCCGACGCCCAGGGTGACCCGGCCGCCGGAGATGTGGTCGAGGGTGGCCAGCGTCTTGGCGAGGGTGATCGGGTCGGACTGCACCGGCAGGGCCACGGCCGTCGCCAGCCGGATGCGTTCGGTGACCGCCGCCGCCGCGGCCAGCGTGGTCCACGGATCCAGGGTGCGCAGATAGCGGTCGTCGGGCAGTTCGGCGCCGCCGGTGCCCGGATGGGCCGCCTCCCGCTTGGTGGGGATGTGACCGTGTTCGGGAACGAAGTACGACGCGAACCCCGCCTCCTCGATCAGCGGAGCGAGAACCTGCGGCTTGAGGCCGCGGTCGCTGGTGAACTGCACGATCCCGAATTCCACGTCGGGTCCTCCGATGCTGCTGTCGCGTTGACTGAGGGGCCGCTCTGTGACCCGCATCGCATGATAGACAGCGATCTGGACAGTTGTCCAGAGATGATGCGCGACGGCCCCGCCGACTGAGCTGATCGGTTCCACCCCACAGACTTGGTTCCACCCCACCGAATAGTCGGTGGGGTGGAACCAAGTCCGTGGGGCGGAGGTGCCGGCCGGTTCAGCCGGCGAGGATTTCGGCGCGCACGTCGCGGAAGACGGCGTTGCCCGGGGTGCTGCGGCTGACGGCGTCGGCGGCCAGCACCACCGCGGCCGAGGTCCAGCACGACTTCTCCACCGGCCAGCGCTTGCCGTCGGCGAAGACCAGACCGGTCCAGTAGGCCCCGTCCGGATCACGCAGATGCTGGATGGACGCGATCAGCGCGACGGCGTCGTCGGTGTCGCCGAGCGCGTCGAGCGCCAGCGCCAGTTCGCTGGTCTCCGCGCCGGTGACCCACGGCCGGTGATCCACGCAGCGGATGCCCAGTCCGGGCACCACGAACTCGTCCCAGCGCCGCGCGATCAGCTCCTGGCCTGCGCGGCCGCGCACGGCACCGCCGAGGATCGGGTAGTACCAGTCCATCGAGTGTTCGCCGGGCGGCTCGAAGACCTCGTCGGCACGCTGGAAGGCGGCACCGAGGGCGGCGTGCGCCCGCGCCCAGGCCTCCTCCGGCTGCCCCATCTCCTGGGCGATCCGCACCGCGCAGTCCAGCGCCTGATGAATGCTGGCGTTGCCGGTCAGCTGCGCCTCGTCGAACATCGCATGCGTGAGATGGTCTCCGCCCCAACGGAATGCCCCGTCGTCGCGGGCGAAGCGCAGCACCAGCTCGATCGCCTTCCAGACGGTGGGCCACATCCGCTCCAGAAAGTCCCGGTCCCGGGTGATCAGGTAGTGATGCCAGACGCCGACCGCGATGTACGCGCAGAAGTTCGAGTCGATGCCGTGGTCCTGCACCACCCCCGCGACGGTGCGAATGGGCCACGACCCGTCCGGCCGCTGCGTGCGGCGCGACCAGTCGTAGGCGGCCTCGGCCCGGGCGAACAGCCCGGTCGCCGAGAGCGCCATCGCCGACTCCACGTGATCCCACGGATCGGTCTGCCCGCCCGGGAACCACGGCAGCGCGCCGGACGACTCCTGCATCGCGGCGATCGCCTCACCGGTCCGCCGAATCTCGGCAGCGGTCAGCACGCCCGGAACGGACGGCATCGGGAACCCTTGCGGAGCTGTCACGGCACAGATCTCAAGCCGGCTTGCGCAGGTAGATCGCCACCGACTTGCCGAACAGCGGGTTGAGCGCCTGCTCCCCCACCCGGGTCAGCCACGGCTTGCTCATCATGTCCCACACCAGCATCTTGTGGTAGCCGCGAACCAGCGGGTTGTCGTTGTTCTCCACGCCCACAGCGCATTTGAGCCACCAGTAGGGCGCGTGCAGGGCGTGCTGGTGATCCGAGCCGGTCACCTCCAGACCGGCGGCGACCAGCTTGTCGGCCAGCTCCGAGGCCCGGTAGATGCGCACGTGGCCGCCCTCCACCTCGTGGTACTCGTCCGAGAGCGCCCAGCAGACCTTCTCCGGCCAGTAGCGCGGCACCGTCACCGCGGCCAGGCCGCCCGGGCGCAGGATCCGGACCATCTCGGAGATCGCGGCCTCGTCGGACGGGATGTGCTCGAGGATCTCCGACATCAGCACCACGTCGAAGGACTCGTCCTCGTAGGGCAGTGCCAGGGCGTCGCCCACCTCGGTGCGGCCCTGCGCGTACTCGGGGACCTCGCCGGCGGCGACCAGTGCGCCGAACATCTCGGAGACGTCGGACATGTCCTGCTCGCTCATGTCGAAGGCGATCACGTCGGCGCCGCGGCGCAGCATCTCGTAGGAGTGGCGGCCCTGGCCGGCACCGATGTCGATGGCTTTGACGCCCGGTCCCACGTTCAGTTTGTCGAAGTCGACGGTCAGCATGCGGTCATCTCGCTCTCGCTCGGGTCGGCATCGCCGGCCTCGGTATCGGTGTCGGTGGGGGCGCCGTCGACGAACGGCGCGCCGGTGGCCTGCTCGATGGCTTCGCGGTAGCGCTCGGCGGTGGCCGCGGCCACCGCGGCCCAGCTGTACCGCTCGGTGACCCGGTCGCGGCCGGCCGCACCGAGCCGCTCGCGCCGGTCGGGATCGTCGAGCAGTTCCAGGAACGCCCCGGCGATGGCCTCCGCGTCGCGCGGCTCCACCAGCAGCGCGGCATCGCCGACCACCTCGGGGATGGCACCGGCACGGGTGGCCACCAGCGGGGTCCCGCAGCTCATCGCTTCGACGGCCGGCAGCGAGAAGCCCTCGTACAGCGAAGGGACACACGCGATCTCGGCACTGGCCAGCAGCGCGGCCAGCTCGTCGTCGTCGACGCCCGAGACCACGGTGATCTTGTCGCCGATGGCCAGTTCGTCGATCAGCGCGGCCGACGGCCCCTCCGGATCGAGCTTGGAGACCAGCGTCAGGTGGACCTCGCGTTCGGCGGCCACCTTGGCGAAGGCCTGCAGCAGGTAGGAGACGCCTTTGAGCGGCGCGTCGGCACTGGCCACGCAGACGATGGAGCCGGGGGTGCGCTCGCCTCGCGGGGCGAAGGCGTCGATGTCCACGCCCAGCGGGATGGTCACCAGCCGGCCCTCGGGGATGTTGAAGGCCTCGCGGATGTCGTCCTCGCTGGTCTTGGAGACGGTCAGCAGGGACGGGACCCGGCGGGCCACCCGGCCCTGCATGGCCAGGAACGAATGCCAGCGCCAGGCGGTGATCTTCTTCAGCCCCTTGGCCGCACGGATGGCCAGCGAGCGGTCCTGCGTGATCGGGTGGTGGATGGTGGCCACCAGCGGGAACCCGGCGCGCTGGATGTCGAGCAGGCCGTAGCCCAGGCACTGATTGTCGTGCACCACGTCGAAGTCCCGGCGCCGCGACCGCAGCAGCCGGGCCGCCCGCTTGGAGAAGGTGAGCGGTTCGCCGAAGGCGGCGGTCCACATCATGCCCACCTCCAGCACGTCCAGCCAGTCGCGGAACTCGCGGAGACGGGGGGTGCGGAAGGGGTCGGGCTCGCCGTACAGGTCCAGGCTGGGCACCTTGGTCAGGGTCACCCCGGCGTCGATGGCCGCCTGGTCCAGTTCCGGATAGGGCTGGCCGGAGAAGATCTCCACCTGGTGGCCGAGCAGAGCGAGCTCACGCGAAAGATGACGGACGTAAACGCCCTGTCCTCCGCAATGCGGCTTGCTGCGGTAGGACAGCAGCGCAATCCTCATCAAACCGCCTCCGCCGAGTCGTGGTTCAGTGCGGCCGCTTCGAGTTCTTCGATCGTCACGAGTTTCACCCTACGACGACCGGCGGCGCGACCGGCACTCACTTCGGCCGCGTCGATCCGCTTCCACGCCGGCAGGTCCACCCGGGCGGCCCCGCGCGAGGCCACCAGATCGGCGACGTCGTCGGCGGAAACCGTTGGGGTGGGCAGCTTTTCGTCGATCAGGTCGTTGATGATCGCCTTCGCAGCCTCTTCGCCGCACATCCGGTTGCGGCCGATGCCGCCGGTGGGTCCGCGGCGGATCCAGCCCGCCACGTACAGCCCGGGGATCACCTCCCCGCCCGGACCGTCGGTGACGCGGGCCTCGACATTGGGCACCACCGCCCGGTCGTCGTCGAACGGCAGGCCGGGCACCGCCTGACCGCGATAGCCGATGGAGCGGATCACCGAACCGGTCTCGATCTCGAAGGTCTCGCCGGTGGGCGCCACCGCCGCGCCGTCGCCGTAGGCGTTGCGGACGCAGACCACCTTCTCCACGGCGCCGGCGCCGACGATCTCCTGCGGCGAGGTGAGGAATCTGAAGACGATGCGCTTGTTGCCCGGGGTGGCCGGACGTTCGGAGAACTCGCGGGCCAGCCGGATCTTGGTCTCGATCACCGAGTCCAGCGAGCCGTCGTCGAGGGCGGCGGCGGTCTCCTCGGAGAGCGTCAGCTCGGCCGGATCGATCACCACGTCGATGCCCTCGAGGTCGCCCAGGGAGAGGAATTCGGAGTTGGTGAAGGCGCCGTTCTCGATGCCGCGGCGGCCCAGCACCACCACCTCCTCGATCGACGACGAGTTCAGCGCCTCGAGGGCGTGATCGGCGATGTCGGTGCGGCCGAGCACCGACTCGTCCTCGAGGAGCACACGCGCCACGTCCAGCGCCACGTTGCCGTTGCCCACGATCACCGCGCGCTCGCCGGTGAGATCGAAGCGGCGGTCGGCGAAGTCGGGATGACCGTTGTACCAGGCGACGAAGTCGGTCGCCGGGAACGAGCCGGGCAGATCCTCGCCGTCGATCCCCAGGCGCCGGTCGTGGGCGGCGCCCACGGCGTAGAGGATCGCGCCGTAGCGCTCGGCCAACTCATCGTGGGTGATGTGCGTGCCCACGTCCACGTTGAGGTGGTAGGTGAAGTTCTTCTTCTTCTCGGTGCTCGCGAAGGTGTTCTCCACACCCTTGGTCTTGGCGTGGTCGGGGGCCACACCCGCCCGGACCAGGCCGTAGGGGGTGGGCAGCCGGTCGAACATGTCCACGCTGATCTGGCTGCGCTTGACCAGTTCGCCGGCGGCGTAGAAGGCGGCCGGGCCGGCCCCGACGACCGCCACCCGCAGGGACGCCTCGGCAGGCAGCTTGGGCTGCTTGACCGGGTTGGCGAAGCCGCCCTCGACGTCGTGATCCTTGTAGTAGTCGGCGTTGATCCGCAGGTAGGGCTCGTCGGTCAGCTCGAGCTGATCGTCGGGCACGATGGCGCTCACCGGGCACTCGTCGATGCAGGCACCGCAGTCGATGCAGGTGTCCGGGTCGATGTAGAGCATCTCGGCTGTCAGAAACTCTGGCTCGTCCGGCGTCGGGTGGATACAGTTGACCGGGCAGACTTCTACGCAGCTGCCGTCGTTGCAGCAGGCACGTGTGATCACGTGAGGCATCTCAATCCCTCGCCTTCCCTGACAAGAACACGTTCTAGTTTTGCACTCAGAGTACCGTAATCCACGCCACATCTCCCAACCGGAAGGCTCCCGGATGACAGTGCCCACGCCGACGAATCTCGCAGCGCCGCAGTACCGCACTCTGCCTGAGCGTAAGGCCGATGGCCCGGTCTTTGAGACGGTTTACCGAGTTCGTACCGGTGATGTGGACCAGCAGATGCGCGCCCGGCTCGATGCGCTGGCCCGTTACCTCCAAGACGCCGCCAATGACAACCTCCGGGATTCATCCTTCGCCGAGAGCGAGCCCTTCTGGATCGTCCGGCGCACCGTGATCGACGTGCTCGAGCCGATCACCTGGCCGTCCGAGGTGCACGTGCAGCGCTGGTGCGGGGCCTACTCGACCCGCTGGACCAATATGCGGATCACATTGCGCGCGACCAGCGAGACCAACCGCTTCAATCCGGAGCTGCGGCCGGACGGGCTGGTGGAGACCGAGGCCTTCTGGATCAACGTGAACGATCAGGGGCTGCCGTCGCGGATCTGCGACGAGACCCTGGAGCTGCTCGGCGAGATGACCGACGTCGACCGGCTGCGCTGGAAGGCGATGAACCCGGAGAAGGCGCCCGAGCACGGTGATCGTCCGGACCGCGAGCACGTGCTGCGGGTGAGCGACTTCGACCCGTTCCGGCACCTGAACAACGCCGCCTACCTCGAGGCCGTGGAGGACGAGCTGGCCGATCACGCCGAGCTGCTCGACGGCCCGCACCGGCTGGTGATCGAGTATCTGCGGCCGATCGTCCCGCAGACGCCGATCACCGTCCGCCGCATGCGGATCGACGACTGCCTCTTCCTCTGGCTGCTGATCCCCGGCGACGACGGCGGCCTCGTGGTGGCCTCCTCCGTCTCCCTCTCGCGCATCCCGTCCTGACCGTCCGGGCTGCGGCCGAGGGTCAGCCGGCGGCGTCGAGCACCAGCTCCATGAGTTTGGTGGCCGAGGTGCAGGCGTCCTGGCCGCCCGCCTGCGGCTCCACCCACCAGGTGAGGATGCCGCGGCCGGGCGACTTGGCGGTCACCCCGCACACGCCCGACCGTTTCGGGTCGCGCTGGGTGAACGCGGCCATCGACTTGATCTGCACGTTCTCGGTCTCGAAACCGAGGCGTTTGGCGGTCTGCTTCTCCAGGTTGAGATCGCCCCACTCGTACCAGGCGAGGGTCACGTCGGTGATGCCGGCGCCAGCCACCACCCAGCGGCAGATGGCGCCGAAGAACACCGGATCGGCGACGCTGCCGCCGACGGTCTCGGCGATCACCGAGGTGGGCAGGATGCTGCATTCGGTGAGCAGGCCCTCGAACTGGTCGGTGTCCACGGCCCCGGTGTCGGGGGCGCCGCCGACCCGCACCGGCGTCCCGTCCACGGTGCAGCCCGCAGTGCCGAACAGCAGCCCGGCGGCGGCCGCCGCGGCGATCGCCTTCTTGGTGCGCTGCCCGAGTCTCATGACGCCCGCTCGATCGCCTTCGCGGCCAGCGCTTTGGCGCCGTCGCAGTACTTCTCGGTGTCGTACGTGCCGGTGCCCCCGTCGTCGCCGCGCACCGAGATCTCGATGAAGTCGCCCTCGAACTGGACACCCACTTCGCAGATCGAGCTGTGCACGGCGAGGAAGCCCGGGTAGCCGGCGATGGAGAGGTCTTCGACGTGGTCGCGGCCGGAGAGCTGCTCGTGTCCGCGTTCGCGGCCGATCGGCGACCCCCGGTACCAGTTGAACGAGACGGTGCCGCCCTGTTTGTAATCGTCGGTGCGCCATTCGCAGACGGCGGTGTTGTCGATGTAGAGCCGCATCCCGCCGACGCCGGTCTCGTCCTGCACCTCGTCGAGGGTCAGCCCGCCGCAGCGTTCGAACTTGGGACCCGCACCGGCCTTGGGGGTGCTCGTGGTGTCGGCGGCATCGGCGCCGTCGCCACCGCAGCCGCTCACCAGCAGGGCGATCACCGCCAGGACCGCCAGCACCAGCAGGTCCATACTGCGCAGCCGATCGAGTTGGCGCCGTTCGCGTTTGGTGGGTCGGCCGGCACCGGGATCGCGGCGCGGGATGCCGGCGAGCACTTCGCGCGGCGGGGGCGGCGGACTGTGGTCGAGATAGCATTCGGCGGCCGCGGGCGCGGAGACGCGTTTGCTGATCAGTTTGGTCACTTCGACGATGCGGTCGCGGCCGTGGATCCGGACCCGGACTTCGTCGCCGACGGCGACCGGGGTGGCGGGTTTGGCGGTGACGCCGTTGACCTGCACGTGGCCGGCGCGGCAGGCGGCTCCGGCCGCCGAGCGGGTCTTGGTCAGCCGGATGCCCCAGATCCAGCTGTCGATCCGCGTAGCCATGCGCGGCCCCTTTCAGCGTCTACCGCCTTGCTCCCTGCCACTGTAGTCATCGGTGGCGGCGCGCCGTCCGTTCCACGAATGATCTCGCCGGTTCCGCGCGGGAGGCGGGCCGGTGTTCCCGGGTGTGCGGGCCGGCAATGGAATCGGGACCCCGGAGGCGTGCTCCGGGGTCCCGACGGTCGACGGCGCGCGCTCAGCCCGCGGCGCCGACCAGCTCTGCCGACGAGTCGTCGGCGGTGGTGCCGGCAGTGCTGCCGGTGCCGGTTCCGGTGCCGGTATCGGCGGCCTGCCCGGCGTCGCCCTCCGAGCCGCCCTGCGCACCGCTGCCGGTGTCTGTGCCCGACGACCCGGTGCCGCCGATGTCGGTGGCGAGTTCGGTGTCCGCGCCGCCGTCCTGGTCCCCGTCCTCGTCACCGGTCTGAGCGGTGGAGTCGAGCACCGGCACGTCGTCGTCGGCACCGTCTGCGGTCTCGGCGGCATCGTCGTTGCCGGTGTTGTACTCGATCTCCGGCAGCGGAGCCGCGTCGTTGACCTCGATCTCCGGCAGGTCGGCCGGCGCCTCGTTCACCACGCTGAGCGTGCGCGCCTGCGGCGCGGCCCCGGTGGCCGCCGAGGTGGCGGTGGCGCCGCCGAGCAGGTCGCTGCTCGACCACCCGGGAACCTCGACACCCGGGAACGGCGTGGAGAACGCGCCGACACTGATCGACGGCAGCAGGCTGCTGATGCCGTCGAGCTTCGGGAAACCGTCGAAGGCGAGGGTCGGCAGGCCGAGGTAGTTGACGTTGCCCTTCAGCAGGCCGTCCTCGACGACCGGGAACAGCACGAGGTTTCCGCCGAGCCAGCCGATCGCCACCGCGCCGCCGAGCGCGCTGATGTTCTGCAGACCGTAGTCGGAGGTGAGCTTGACGAGCTCGGGACCGCCGAGCGTCAGGCGGCTGAAGTCGTCGGTGAGGATCCTGGAAAGCGGCTGGCCGTTCAGCAGGTCCTTGACCGGATCGAGTAGTGACTTCTCACCGGTCAGCAGGCCGAGCAGCGCGACCGGGTTGGTGAGGGCGAAGGACACCTCACCGGCGTCCTTTCGGTAGTCGGCGTCGAACGTTCCGAGCACATTGAGGCAGGTGCCCTCAGTGGAGGAATCCGCGAACGCCAGCAGGCCGAAGCACGAGACCTGACCGATGTTGATCGTGGTGTCGACTTTCAAAGCCTCCAGGACCGCCCGGATCACCGTCGAGTCGATATACGAGGCCAGGTCGATGTCGGTGGTCGCCACCGCGACTCCTCCGACCGAGAGAGCAGTCGCGCTCTCCCCCTTCGCCGCGAAGGCGATGGCCGTGCCTGGAAGGATCGCAATGGCCGTCGTATCACCGACCTGCGTTTTGAGACCTGGGATGCTGACGAAACCCAGATAAAAGCCATCCCAGAGCTGCTTTCCGACCTCCTTCCCGAGGAGCCCAGTGACGAGCCCTTCAGGATCGATCGCCACTCCGCCGAGCTCGCCGGTCGACGCGAGGAGCGCAGTGTCGAGCGACACGCTCGGTGTCGGCGGAACGTCCACCGCCGCATAGCCGATGAGCGAACCGGCGGTCATCGCGGCGACGGCGCCGACTTTCCAGCCGCGTCGGGAGGGGGTCGCGGGCTGCTCGGACGGGCCGTCAGCGCCGGTGAAACGTGCCATGGTGTTCCTCTCGGAATCCGGTGTGTCCCCGCCCACAGTGGGTTAATCGCGACTAACCACACCACATCGTTGCCACAGCAACCAAAACCTTCGGCGCTTTCATGGGGCCGACATCGATGCAGTTCAGGCCGGACACCGCCGAAGACGAGTCCGGCGAACCTCGCAGATCGGCGCTGACCTGCCGATTTCGGACACGACAGCGTGCCGGATGGTGCCACTGTCGTACGAACGGAGGAATTCTGCCGCGCCGCCGCGAGGCACCCCGTCACGGCCCCGAAACCGGTGCGGCCACGAGCCGACAGCACCCCGGAAACGACAGCACCCCGGAAACGACGGTGCCCGGCCGACCACGAGGGTCGGCCGGGCACCGTGGTGCACTGCCGGCGTCAGCCCGCCAGGGCGCGCGCCTTGAGCGACTCGAACTCCTCCGGGGTGATGGTGCCGGCGTCCAGCAGCGACTTGGCGGTCGCGATCTGGTCGGCCGGCGAGCCGGTGCCCGCCGCCGAACGGATGTACTCGCGGGTGGCCTGATCGGCGGCCGCATTCGCCTTCTGCTGACGCTCGGCCATCCCCGCACCGCGGGCCAGCAGGTACACGAACGCCGTGAGGTACGGGAAGATGATCAGGAAGATGATCCACACCACCTTCCAGCCGGCGTTCAGCTTGTGGTCGCGGAACAGGTCCGTGAGGATCATGAACAGCACGATCAGGTACGCGATGAACGCGAAGATGATGATCGTGTACCACAGGACGTTCCAGAAATTGCTCCAGTCCACAGTGGACCTCCTTCACTAGAGAGCAGCCGGTGACTCCCTCTTTCCATCACCGGCGGGCAGCAACGTCGACGACGCACGCGCACGCTTGGATCTCATTCAACACGGTTCCGGCGCCCTCGTCGCCAGTCGACGCGCAGAAGGCGTCTGACCGGCGCAGATCGGGTGTGAAGATCACGGCCCCGGCGCGTCGTCCGCCGAGATCCGCATCACAGGGAGCAACGGGCGCACACGGCGTTTGTCCTGGTCCGTCCGGGCCCGGCAACGGGCCGCCCCCTCCGGCGCGGGCCCAAAGTCCCGGAGGGGTATTCGACTAACCGGAAATGGTTACGCTACCGTAATCTGCGCTTACATACCCCGACCAGGAGATTTACCGATCATGGCAGCAGTGATCCTTTACGGCACGGAGACCGGTACCGGCGAACTCGTAGCCGACGCCGTCGCCGACGTGCTGGCAGCTGACTTCGATCCGTCGATCTACGACATGTCCGAGTACGCGGCAGAAGACCTCGACAGCGACGACTTCCTCGTCGTGGTCTGCTCCACGTACGGCGAGGGCGAGCTGCCGTCGGGGGCGCTCCCCTTCGCCGACGAACTCGACGACGTCAAGCCGGACCTGTCCGGTCTGCGCTTCGCCGTGTTCGGTCTCGGTGACACCGTCTACGACGACACGTTCAACCGCGGCGGCGAGATCATGGCCGAGATGCTGACCAAGCTGGGCGCGACCGAGGTGGGCGAGCACTTCCGGCACGACGCCTCCTCGACCGTGAAGCCGGCCAAGGCCGCCGAAGAGTGGGCCGAGGGTCTCAAGGCCGTCATCGCCGAAGGCTGACCGCCGCCGCCCCCAGCGGCCCGTAGGCCCAGCAGAACCGACGACCGCGCCGGCACCGATCTAGGTCGGTACCGGCGCGGTCTCGTCGTCCGCAGGAATCTTCGGCACTGAAAGTGGGCTCCAGGCCACACTAGAGTGCCGAAAATCTGCGGGCAGGTCTGTGCGGGCTCAGGCCGTCGGCGCGCCCAGCACCAGTTCGGTGACCACCGGGGTGGGATTGGCCGTCAGATCCAGCACCGGGCAGTGCGCCTGCACGGCCTCGTGCAGTTCGGCGTAGCGGGCGGCCGGCTCGGGGCCGGTGATCTGCACCTGCACCCGCACCTCGCCGAAACCGGGGCGCACGGCGTCGTCGAGGCCGAAGAAGCCCCGCACGTCCAGATCGCCCTCGGCGTGCGCCGTGAGTCCGTCCACCGTCACGCCCAGCCGCTGCGCCCAGAACCGGTAGGTGACCACATGGCAGGACAGCAGCGCCGCCAGATAGTGCTCCACCGGGTTGGCGGCGGTGTCGTCGCCGCCGAACACGGCCGGCTCGTCCACGGTGAGCGTGAACCGGCGGGCCCGCACCTGCGAGACGACTCCCTCGCCCGCGGTCGCGTCGGCGGCGATCACCGCCAGCGCGGCCTCCGGCTTAGCCGCCACCGCCTCGGCAGTGGCCGCCACGATCCCGTTCAGCGGGGTCTGCGGGGTGGGTGCGGGAATCTCGACGGCGGTACGTGTTGAGGTCATACCAGACAAGCTAGGCCCGCCCCGGACACACCCGGAAGGGTTGTGTCCAGGGCGGGCCCAAGGCTCGACAGGACGCTCAGCAGAGCACTGCGGAGGCGGCGACGAAGTCGCGCACACCGGCCGCCGGCTGCTCCTTGCCGTTGTTGGCGGCCTTCAGCGCCGCCGCCGCATACTGTTCGGCGGTCTTCTGGCCGTTGCGCTTACGCACATCGCACACCGAGGTGCCCAGCGAGAGCGCGTACTCGTCGTCGACGGTCACGTCGGCCTTGTGGACCTTGTCCAGGAACTTCCCACGAGCACCGCCGGCCGGGGCAGGAACGGTCTCCGGATCGGTCTGGTCGGGCAGATCCGTGGGCGAGGTGACCGGCTGCTCGGTGACCGGCTTGGAGGTCTCCTGCGTCGGCTCGCTCGACTCCGCCGGCTTCGACGGCGCGGCCGAACTGGTCGTGGTGGACCCGGACGGGGCGGTCGTCGACGTGGACCCGACGCCGGCCGAGCTGGACGGGGCGGCGGCGCCGTTGTCGTCGTCGCCGCACGCCGTGAGCAGGCCGGCGGCGAGTGCCACTCCGGCCAGGCTCACGGCGAGCCGGCGACCGGCCCGATCAGGCACGGAAGAAGCCCTGGTGGTAGGCATTCCAGACCGCGTCACGCCAGTACTCCCAGTCGTGCAGACCGGTCACCGGGTAGTAGGTCTTGTGCGGAATGCCGGCGACGGTGGTCGCCAGGTCGAACAGGTGCGTCTGGCTCGACGCCAGCAGTTCGAGCGGAGCACCCTGGATCAGCAGCATCGGGTTGTTCAGCAGCGCCTGCGGGGTGGCGGTGTAGCCGGGGATGCCGCTGCCGGTGCTCAGGAACAGCTTGAGGCCGTGGAACCGGCCCACCTGGGCCAGCGGATCGTTCTCGTACCAGCGGACGTTCCAGGGCGGGCCCCACATCGCGTCGGCGTTCATCGCCGGGGTGCCGCCGTCGAGGGCCGGGAAGAGCATGGCCGCGCGGATGGCGGTGTGCATGCCGGGCACGCTGAGCGCCGGCAGACCCGAGAGCGAGCCCGCGGAATCGAAGTTGCGCCGGTTGTTCGCGGCGATCATCAGGGCAGAGCTGCCGCTCATCGACAGGCCCATGATGGCGTAGTGGCCGGACGGGCCGCGCAGTCCGTGGCCGTCCATGGCGCGCACCAGGCTCTTGGTGATGACGCAGTTCCACCGGTACCGGTAGCCCTGGTTACTGAAGTTATCGGGGGTGTTCCAGTCGGTGTAGAAGCTCATGTAGCCGCCGACCGGCTGCACCACATTGACACCCTTGGCCGCCAGATCCGGACCGACGGTGGTGCGGTCCTCCCAGCCGGACTTGTTGTTGGTGGCGCGCAGTCCGTCGAGCAGGACCACGGTCTTGCGGTTCTGCGGCCTGGTCCAGGCGCGCACCTTGACCTTGTTGTGGCCGCCACCGCTCTGACTGGGCATGCCACACGAGTCGATGAACCAGGTCTGCGCGGACGGCTTGGCCTCCGCGGCGCCGGCCATCAGACCGGTCGCCATCACCGCGGCGACCGCAGCGGCGGCGCCTTTCACCAAACGGCTCTTGAAAGACAAGAAGGTACTCCTCTCCAGCGGCGCGATCCGCTCCCCTCCGCGCGCGTCTGCGAGCACCCGAGCGGGATCATTCACCGTGGGGCGTCCGCCCCAAACGTTCCTATTATCGCCACCCTTCCGCGCCCGTTACGAATCGGTAACGACGCCCGGGCTCCGGCCGCCCCCGAAAACCGGCATCCGGCCGCCGCACACCCCTCGGCGCGGCCGCCCGGAGCGGGCCGCGGATCGCCGAGTTGTGCTGGGCTGATCAGCGACGGCGCCGCGGCCCGGACCGGCCGGCCGGAGCGGGCGGCACATGGCGACTGTGGTTTCCATCACAGCGCGTGCCGCCCGGCCCGAACGGCCGGTCGGTGAACGCCCGGCGACCGGTAGATGGCCGGATCACTCGCAGGCGATGCCGTCGCCGTCGCCGTCCAGACCGGAGCGGTAGCCGGGCTGCCCGCGATGGAGCGGAGCCGCCCCGGCCGCGCGGGCGGCGCTGCAGTTGCGGTAGTACACCTCGTCGGGCTGCTGCTGCGGGACGGCCGGCGCGGGCCGGGTCTGCTGCGGGGCGTCGCCGTTGCAGTCGCCCAGAATCCGTGCGATCGCGTCCTTCTCGGCGGCGGTCACCCACACCCCGTACTTCTTCTTCACCGTGACCTGCTTGGCCACGTAGGTGCAGCGGTAGGCCTTGTTGCGCGGCAGCCAGGTGGCCGCGTCGCCGTCACCCTTGCTCTGGTTGGCGGTTCCGGAGACGGCGAGGAGGTTGACCGGATCGTTGGCGAAGTCGCGGCGCTTGTCCGAACTCCAGCCCTGCGCGCCCTTCTGCCAGGCGTCCGAGAGGGCCACGACGTGATCGATCTGCACCGCGCTGGACTCCGGGCCGCGGACGAACCGGATCGTCTGCCCGGTGTACGGATCGGCCAGGGTGCCGCTGAGCACCACGCAGTCGCGGGTGCCGGCTTTGACGGTGATGTCGGTCAGGTCGCGGCGCAGGATGTCGTTGCGGGTGTCGCAGCCGTTGTGTCCGCCGGCCACGCTGACGTCGTCGGACCAGGCCTGCCCGAAGAGTGCGCGGTCGTAGCCGGTCTTGGGTGCGCGGCCCTTGACGGCGAGGGTGTTCAGGTCGGTCAGCGCCTGCTGGCGGGCCGACGGCGCAGCCGCCACGACGGCCGGTGCCAGCGGGGCCGAGAAGAGGCCGACGATCACGGCGAGAGCCGCGAAGAGGGAGGTCACACGCACGGGGGTCCTTTCATCGAAGTAGTGCACGGGCAGTGCGCCCGTCCCCCGACCGGCTTTCGTCATTCTCGCATCGGGGTCTGACACGACTGTCATGTCGGACAATCGGCCCACATCGGACAGTAGGGCGCGCGTCGTCCCCGGATTGTCAGGGGCCGCGGCTACCGTTTGACCCATGCAGTACCGCAGTGAACTCGAAAGCCTGATGACCCTGTCGGCCGAGGCCATCACGCAGGCCTGCGCCGGCGAGCGGCTCAACAGTCTCATCACCCAGTGCTACGACGAGTACCTGGAACTGCGTGAGCTGGCCGAGGAGATTCCCGACGGCGACGCCCAGCGCGACTTCTACCTGCAGGAGGCCGCCGCCTGGCGGGCGACGGTCCGGGTGCTGCGGACCATCGCCGCAGAGAAGTCGGGCCGCACCGGGCAGTCGGCCCGCACCGGGCGCACCTCGGGCGCGGCATGAGTGAGGCCGCCCGCACCCTGGTGCTGATGCGTCACGGGAAGTCCGGCTATCCGGACGGCGTCTGGGACCACGAACGGCCGCTCGCCGCCCGCGGCCGCCGGGAGGCCGCACTGGCCGGACGGTGGATGGCCGACGACGGGCTGCAGGTGGACGCGGTGCTGTGCTCCACCGCCCAGCGCACCCGGGAGACCCTCGAGCGCACCGGCATCGGCGCGCCGGTCCAGTACGCGGAGGAGATCTACGGCGGCACCCCCGCGGACATCCTGGAGACGGTGCGCCTGCTGGCGCCGGCGGATGCGGGCACCGTGCTGGTGGTCGGACACTTCCCCGGCCTGCCGGAGACCGTGCTGACGCTGGACGCCGATGCCGTGATCGACCGCTTCCCCACCTCCGCCTACGCCGTGGTCTCGGTGGGTGTGGCGTGGGACCGGGTGGGTCTGGACGTCGATCCGCAGGCACGCCTGCGCGCGCTGCGCGTTCCGCGCGCCAAGTGACCCGGCCCCGAACGGTCGCGGTGCCGGTGACCGCCTGGGCAGTCACCGGCACCGCGACCGTCGGTCACTCCTCGCTGTCGCCGGAGTCCGATCCCGCAGACACTGAGGCGAGCTCGCCGGACGGCTGAGCGTCGGTCCCGGTGGTGTCCCCGGACTCGTCGCTTCCGCCGTCGCCGGTGGCCTCGCCCTGTGCACCGGTGGTGTCGTGGCCGCCGTTCTGCCCGGTGCCGAGCGACGGATCCGGCTGCGGCGCCTCACCGCCGGAGCCCTCGCCGCCCGCGGCCGTCCCTCCGGTGCCAGTGGACTCGCCGGTGCCGGTGGACTCGCCGGTGCCGGTAGCCGCTCCGGTGCCGGAGGCCTCGCTGCCGCTGCCGGCGCCGGACCCGCCGGTCTGCGCACCGGTGCCGGTTCCGGCCGCATCGGCCGGATCGCTCTCCGTCGCCGGCCGCCCGGCGAGCAGAGTGACCGGAGCCTCTCCGTCGACGACGTCCTCCCCAGCGGTGCCGTCGCCCTGCCCGGCCTCTCCATCGTCCGGTTCGGTCGCGGTGCCACCCGAATCGGTACCCGAGTCGCTGCCGGAGCCGAGCAGCGGACCGACGAGGTCACCGATCAGCTTCAGGTCGTCGCCGAGAGTGACGGTGTTGCGCCAGTTGCGGGCCACCGCCAGCGGATCGAACGGGTTGTCCAGCGAGAGGGTGCCCAGGCCGAACGGGTGATCCCACTGCACCAGTGAGATCTTGGGCAGCAGACCGCTGTCGGCGTCGGCGGCGATCGCTCGGATCTCCGGCAGCCCGATCAGGTTGGGCCGGGTGGTGCCGTTGACCTCCACGGCCGGGAAGAAGACGATCTCGTGGCCGAGCCAGGAGACCACCAGCGGTTCCCGCAGACCGTAGTCGCTGGTCAGCCAGTGCGCCGTGGTCGTGGTGGCCACCACCGGATCCCACAGCAGTCGACCGTCGGCGTCGGTGGCCTGCACGGTCTCCTGCACCTGCGTGGTGACGCCGTCGTCGTCGGTCCGGGTGATCATCTTCGGCACCCGGACGTAGCGGGTCTTGGTTTCGAAGACCGGCTCGCCGTCCTCGGTCTGCTTCTGGACCTGCTTCTGCACCGCACCCTCGGTGCCCTCCGGCACCTCCTCGCCGTCGGCGTTCACCCAGACGTCCACCATGACCGGCGACTGGTACTCCTCCCAGGTGTCCTCGTAGACGCCGACCATCCGCGGCGTCAGCTTGGTCTTGGTGACCGGGGTGAAGTCGGCGATGTCGAGGTCAGGGTCGTCCTCGATCTGCGCCTGCGTCCGCTCCAGGCCGGCGCTGTTGCGGTAGAGCGGGGTGCCGTCGGTGCCGAGCACCGGCTCCTTCTCGAAGGTGGTCTCGACGTTCTTGGTGTACCGGACGAAGTCCTTGCTGATCTTGATCCGCTGATCCTCGGACACCAGGGCGGTCAGCAGGCCGGCCATGAACGGCGAGGCGAGCAGATCATCCATCGAGGCGGACTCGCCGTCGCCGGTGAGCAGCGGGGCGAGCTGATTGAGCAGGGCGTCGTTGCCGAAGACGAGCGAGGAGACGTCCTGGATGCCGTACTGCTCCTGGCGCGCGACCGCGTCACCGTCGAAGGTTCCGGAGCCGTCGGAGAGCGGCCGCAGGTCCTGATAGGTGTCGAAGGTGCCCAGGAAGTTGCTGCAGCTGCCGAAGGCCTCGGCGGTGGCCTTGGCGTTCACGCCGTAGCAGAACACCTCTTTGAGGTCGGGAATCTGGCCGTTGAGGCCTTCGACCACGTCGAGCATCTCGCCCATCTCCCCAGCTCCGGCGTCGGCCGCCAGATCCGATTCGAGGAGGGGCCGCAGTGCGCTGAAGTCGACGTCCTGTCCGAACCAGGTGAACCGGATGTCGGAGGTGTCCAGGTTCGCGGCGATCGCGATGCCGTACATCGCGTACGCCTGGGCGAGCAGACCGTTGTCGGCGCCGGCCAGCGCGAGGGCGAGGTCGTTGCCGGTTTCGGCGACGGCGGTGCCGCCGCGCATCGAGAGCGCCACATTGATGCCCTCGCCGATGATCGTCGAACGGCCCTCGGGTGCGGTCTTCCCGGGGAGGATGACCCGGCCCAGTTCGTCGGGCTCATAGGTGTGACCGGTCAGGGCCTCCGCCATCTTGATGGCCTTGTCGCGCTTCGCGGCGTTGCCGTCGTACTCGATCCGGGCATACTCCTGACAAACGAGGCCCAGGAATCCACCCCACCGAATGCACTCGCCCCGTTTGAACTTCGGGTCGTACGGCAGCGCCGCGTCGGCCCGGATCTGGTCGTAGGAGTCGTACTCGTCGAAGGCCCCCGGATCGATCGGCACACCGACGAGACCGTTCACGAGGGTCTTGATCGTGCTGCTTCCCAGCACCACACCGCCCAGAAGCTCGAAGAGGTTGCGCTCGCCCATCGTGTAGAAGAGGATGTCGTCGCCCAGGTCCACGGTCATCTCTTCGGCCAGCTGGCCGATCTCGAAGCGGTCCGGCAGCACCAGTGCCAGGCCGGTGCCGGTGGAGTCGGTACAGGTGGCGATGGCCTCCGGCGGGAGCCCGCCGTCGGTGGTGTCCTCCGGGTCCCAGGTGGTGCCGCCCTGGCCGGCGGAGGCGAGTGCACCGCTGCCGCACATCTCCACGAAGCCGGTGATCATCTCGTTGTCGAGCAGGGCGCCCACGTCGGCGCCGCCGAGCGAGTCCAGCGGACCGGCGGCGTGCGCCGCACCGGGTCCGGCGAGCAGTCCCGCACTGAGAACTGCAGCACTGCCGAGGACGGCGATCATCTTGACCGCCTTACGATTGCCCCCACGTCTGGCCGCGCGCCGCCGGGCTGCGCGATTGAGGTGATGCTCGGGCACGGGTGGTCTCCTCACTGTCGGAGTGGTTGTGTACTCAACCAACTTCTCCGATCGTGACCCCGAATTCTCGCCCGAACTGCGGGAATCACCCATTCGACCGATTCCAGCCGGTAACCGTTCGTCCCGGCGACCTTCTGCTACCCCGGCGTCTACCCCTCGTCCGTCTACCCCTCTGCGTCTAACCCTCTGCGTCCGACCCCTCTGCGTCCGACCTCTCTGCGTCCGCCCCCTCTGGGTCACCGTCGGCCGGCGTGCCCTTCCGCTCGGTCCGCTCCTTCCGTTCGGCGCGTTCGGCGCGCTCTGTGGCCTCGGCCAGCGTGCGCAGCGGGATCCACAGCCACAGCCGGCCCAGCACCAGAGCGACCAGCAGCGCCGCCAGACCCGCACCCCAGGCCGATTCGGTGGTGGCCAGCACGACGATCGCCGCCGCCCCGCCGAGCGCCACCGCCAGGCACGCCAGTCCGGACATCGCATCGCGGTGCGTGGTGGCCACCAGCCGGTGCATGCTGTGGTGCCGGAAGAGCACCCGGTGCTCGGCGATCGGCGCGAGCAGGAAGGCGACGGCCAGCAGCGCCGCACCCACGGTGGCCAGATACACCGCGACCCCCGCCCCGTGCAAAACGTCGAAGCGCGACTGGAACGGGACGATGAGCAGGAAGCCGGCCAGGATCTGCACGCCGGTCTGCAGCACCCGCAGTTCCTGCACCAGGACGGTCCAGTTGCGGTCGAGTCGCTGGGTCTCGGTCTCCCCGCGGGCGTGCTCGTCCCACAACCGTTCCTGCTCGTCGAGGGCGACGTGCCGGCGTTGCCACGCTCTGCGCAGAGACCGCATGAACCGCCCTTCCCCGCTGTGCTCCGTCCGGCCCAGCTTAGGTCGTGCGGTTCCGGTCCGGCACCCCGACAGAAACGATCCGGGCACGATCGGAGATAGTCCCGTTGTGACTGTTGTGACAGATGTGAAGCCTGGCTTAGGGTCGGAACCACTATGAGAGTTGTGCAGCGCAGCAGAGAGTCCCGTATCCGTCGGCTGTGGGCCGGTCTGGCCGTGATCACCGGCACTGTGACCGCCCTGGCGCTGGCACCGGCAGGTCTCCCGCAGGCACAGGCCCAGGTGGTGCGCACCCAGGAGCTCAGTCCCACCATCACCCTGGTGTCGGTGCACTCCCGGTCGATGAACCGCACCCTGCAGGCGCATGTGCTCCATCCGGCGGGCAAGCCGGCCGGACTGCCCACCTTCTATCTGCTGCCCGGCGCCGGCGGCGCCGAGGACGGCATCTCCTGGTACCACCACGGCGGCGTCCGGCAGTTCTTCGCCGGCAAGCGGGTCAACGTGGTGCTGCCGATCGGCGGCCGATTCTCGATGATGACCGACTGGCAGCACGACGACCCGGCCCTCGGCCGCAACAAGTGGCAGACCTACTACACGCGGGAACTGCCCGATTCCATCGACCGCGCCTTCCGCACCAACGGCACCAATGCCCTCGGCGGCGTTTCGATGTCGGCCGGTCCGGCCCTGGATCTGGCCATTCAGGCCCCGCGGCGGTTCCGCGCCGTGGCCTCCTACAGCGGCTGCCCCGGCACCACCGACCCGCTCGGCGTGCTCTCCAACACCACCGTCCCGATGCGCGGCGGCGGCAATCCGCTCAACATGTGGGGTCCGCCCGGCAGCGCGGCCTGGATCAAGCACGATCCGGTGGTCAACGCCGCCAAGCTGCGCGGCAAGACCATCTTCCTGTTCGCCGGTTCCGGGGTTCCGGGGAGCATCGACGGCAGTCCGCTGGCCGCCATCGGCGGACTGTTCGGCGGCGACGTGGTCGAGGGGGTCTCGCTGGCCTGCACCACCAACATGCACAACAAGCTCAACTCGCTGGGCATCGCGCACCGGTTCAGCGTCCGCTCCACCGGCTCGCACAGCTGGGGCCTGTTCAGCGCCGGCCTGCGCGAATCGTGGCCGATGATCGCCCGCGCCATCGGCGCCTGACTCCCCGTCGTCGCCGACTCCGCATCGGCGTCGTCGTTCCGCCCCACCGACCTGGGTCCGCCCTGCTGACTTGGGTCCGCCCTACCGAATAGTCGGCGGGGCGGACCCGAGTCGGTGGGGCCGAACAGAAGTCCGGGCGTGTCGTGAAACCTGCCGGCGGGCTACTGCGTCCAATGGGTATGGACCTGACACTGCCGCGGGACGGCTACGGACTGATCCGGCGCGACGACGCCCTGGCCGCGGGCTTCACCGATGACCTGCTGCGGGCTCTGGTGCGCAGCGGGGACCTGCACCATCTGGGGTACGGGGCCTATTGCGTCGTCGACGATCTGCCCACACCCGGTCCCGAGCGGGACGATGCGCTGTACCGGCTGCGCAGCCTCGGCGCCGCCACCTACCGGGACGCGGAGGTCGTGCTCTCCCACCAGTCCGCGGCGGCCGTCCACGGGCTCCCGTGCCTGAACGCCGACCAGACGCTGATCCACACCACCGTCGCGAACGGCGGCGGGGTGCGGGCGCAGCGCCACGCGCACCGTGGCCCGCTCGACGACGGGCAGATCGTCGTCGTCGACGGCGTCCGGGTCACCTCGCTGGTGCGCACCGCCGTCGAGGTCTCATGCAGCACCGACTTCGCCGGAGCGCTCACCGTGTTCGACGGTGCACTGGCCCGCGGGGCGAGCCGCGAGGAGCTCGCCGCCGAACTGCACTCACGTCGCCGGGTGGGCGCGACCATGGCGGACCGCGCGCTGCGTCACGCCGACCCGCTGGCCGGATCCGTCGGGGAGTCCTGGTGCCGGGCCCAGCTGATCGACGGCGGGCTGCCGCTCCCCCGTCTGCAGGTCCGGTACGCTCTGCCCGACCGCCGCGATGCCTTCGTCGACTTCGACTGGGACCGGCGCCTGGTGCTCGAGTTCGACGGCTTCGTGAAGTACGGACGGCTGCTCCGGCCCGGCGACACCGCGGGCGACGCCGTGCTGCGGGAGAAGGTGCGCCAGGACCGCATCGAGGCGCAGGGCCCCAAGCTGATCCGGGTGATCTGGCGCGATCTGGTCAGCGGCCGGGTGCCGGCGCTGGTGCGCTACTGGCTCCGGCACGTCGGACTGCTCGCCGCATAGCGGTTCCGCCCCGCAGACCCCGTTCCGCCCCGCAGACCTGGGTCCGCCCCGCAGACCTGGGTCCACCCCACCGAATAGTCGGTGGGGTGGACCCAAGTCGGTGGGGTACAAGCTCCGGAGAAACCGACGAACCCCCGACCGCACGAGGCGGATCGGGGGTTCGTCGGTTGAGACCGGCTCGACCAGCGGTGGGTTCCTAGCGGAAGTCCCCGCCGTAGTCGAAGTCGTCCAGCGGAACGGCGGCACCGCTCGGGGCGCCGAAGCCGCCGTCCGGGCTGTAGTAGGTGTCGTCGTACGCCGGCAGCGCGTAGGCGGCCGCACGGGCCTCCTCGGTCGGCTGCACCTGGATGTTCCGGTACCGGTTGATACCGGTGCCGGCCGGGATCAGCTTACCGATGATCACGTTCTCCTTCAGGCCCACCAGCTTGTCGCTGCGGCTGTTGATCGCGGCGTCGGTCAGGACACGCGTGGTCTCCTGGAACGACGCGGCCGACAGCCACGAATCGGTGGCCAGCGAGGCCTTGGTGATACCCATGAGCACCGGACGACCCGAGGCCGGCTCGCCGCCCTCGGACACCACGGACCGGTTGGCCGCCTCGAACTCGGCGCGCTCGGTGAGCGAACCGGGCAGGAACTCGGTGGCACCGGAGTCGATGATGGTCACCCGGCGCAGCATCTGGCGGACGATCGTCTCGATGTGCTTGTCGTGGATGGACACACCCTGACGGCGGTACACCTCCTGGACCTCGTTCACCAGGTGGATCTGCACCTGACGCGGGCCCATCACGCGGAGCACCTCGTGCGGATCGGCGGCACCCTCCATCAGCTGCTCGCCGACGTTCACGTGGTCGCCGTCGGCCAGGACACGCTCGTTGCCGTCGGCGTCGGTGAAGACCCGCAGCTTCTGGCGCTTGGACAGCTTGTCGTAGACGACCTCTTCCGATCCGTCATCCGGGATGATCGTGATCTTGTAGAAGCGCTCGCCGTCCTCGAGCCGGATCCGGCCCGACACCTCGGCGATCGGGGCCTTGCCCTTGGGCACGCGGGCCTCGAACAGCTCGGTGACACGCGGCAGACCACCGGTGATGTCGTCACCGACGCCACCCTGGTGGAAGGTACGCATGGTCAGCTGGGTGCCCGGCTCACCGATCGACTGGGCGGCGATGATGCCCACGGCCTCGCCGATGTCGACGAGCTTGCCGGTGGCCATCGACCGTCCGTAGCAGTGTGCACAGACGCCGGTGCCGGTGGCACAGGTCAGCACCGAACGGACCTTGACGGTGGTGACGCCGGCCTCGAGCAGCGCGGTGATCGTCGGGTCGCCCAGGTCGTGGCCGCGCTCGACGATCACGTTGCCCTTGGCGTCGACGGCGTCGGCGGCCAGGGTCCGGGCGAACGCGGAGGTCTCCACGTGCGCGTCACGGATCAGATGCCCGTCCTTGGCCACCTCGGCCAGGGTCACGTTGATGCCGCGCTCGGTACCGCAGTCGTCCTCACGCACGATGACGTCCTGGCTCACGTCCACCAGACGACGGGTCAGGTAACCCGAGTCGGCGGTACGCAGGGCCGTGTCGGCCAGACCCTTACGGGCGCCGTGCGTGTTGATGAAGTACTCGGCCACGGTCAGGCCCTCACGGAACGAGGACTTGATCGGACGCGGGATGAACTCGCCCTTCGGGTTGGTCACCAGACCCTTCATGCCCGACAGGTTGCGCACCTGCGTCATATTGCCGGTGGCACCGGACTTCGGGATCATCGTGATCGGGTTGTCCTCGGGGTAGTACGCCTCGAGAGCGGCACCGACCTTCTCGGTGGCTTCCTTCCAGATCTCCACCAGCGCGTCGCGGCGCTCGTCCTTGGTCATACCGCCGTGCTGGTAGGTGCGCTCGAGCTTGTCGGCCTTGCCCTCGTACTCGTCGAGGATCTCGGCCTTGGCCGGCGGCACGAGCACGTCGGACATGGCGACCGTGACACCCGAGCGGGTGGCCCAGTAGAAGCCCACGTCCTTGAGCTTGTCCACGGTCTGCGCCACCACGATCATCGGGTAGCGCTCGGCCAGATCGTTGATGATCACGGCCTGCCGCTTCTTGGGCATCTGCTCGTTGACGAAGGCGTAGTCCTTGGGCAGCAGCTCGTTGAAGAGCACCCGGCCCAGGGTGGTCCGGGCATCCCAGGCCTGTCCCTTGCGCCACTGACCGTCGAACAGCTCGGCCTCGACATCGGCCGGCGGACGCTGGTCGGTCAGGCGCACCTTGATCGGGGCCTGCACGCTGAGCGTGCCGCGGTCGACGGCCATGATGGCCTCGGCCGGGCTGGAGTAGACGCCGCGCTCGACGTCGTCCTTGCCGGCTTCGGTGTAGGCGCCGACGGCGTCCGGCTTCTCGGTGGTCAGGTAGTACAGACCGGTGACCATGTCCAGACGCGGCATGGCCAGCGGACGGCCCGAGGCCGGCGACAGGATGTTGTTGCTCGAGAGCATCAGGATCCGGGCCTCGGCCTGCGCCTCCGCCGACAGCGGCAGGTGCACGGCCATCTGGTCGCCGTCGAAGTCGGCGTTGAAGGCCTCACACACCAGCGGGTGCAGCTGAATGGCCTTGCCCTCCACCAGCTGCGGCTCGAAGGCCTGGATGCCCAGGCGGTGCAGCGTGGGCGCACGGTTCAGCAGCACCGGGTGCTCGGCGATGACCTCTTCGAGGACGTCCCACACGGCCGGGCGCTGACGCTCGACCATCCGCTTGGCGGACTTGATGTTCTGCGCCTGGTTCAGGTCGACCAGCCGCTTCATCACGAACGGCTTGAACAGTTCGAGCGCCATCAGCTTGGGCAGACCGCACTGGTGCAGCGAGAGCTGCGGGCCGACGACGATGACCGAACGGCCCGAGTAGTCGACGCGCTTGCCCAGCAGGTTCTGGCGGAACCGGCCCTGCTTGCCCTTGAGCAGATCGCTCAGCGACTTGAGCGGACGGTTGCCCGGACCGTTGACCGGGCGGCCGCGCCGGCCGTTGTCGAAGAGGGCGTCCACCGACTCCTGCAGCATCCGCTTCTCGTTGTTGACGATGATCTCGGGCGCACCCAGATCGATCAGTCGCTTGAGGCGGTTGTTGCGGTTGATGACCCGGCGGTACAGGTCGTTCAGGTCGGAGGTGGCGAAGCGGCCACCGTCGAGCTGAACCATCGGACGCAGCTCCGGCGGGATCACCGGCACGGCGTCGAGCACCATGGCCCGCGGGTTGTTGCCCGACTGCTGGAAGGCGGCGACCACCTTCAGGCGCTTGAGCGCGCGCAGCTTCTTCTGGCCCTTGCCGGTGCGGATCACCTCGCGCAGCTTGTCGGCCTCGGCATCGATGTCGAAGCTCTCGAGCAGCTTCTTGATGGCCTCGGCGCCCATCGAGCCGGCGAAGTACTCGCCGAAGCGGTCTTCGAGCTCGCGGTAGAGCTTCTCGTCGATGATCAGCTCGCCCGGGGCCAGTTTGGTGAACTTGTCCCAGATCTCGTCGAGCGCGTCGACCTCGCGGTTGGCGTGATCGCGCATGCGCTTGAGCTCGCGCTCGGCGGCGTCGCGCACCTTGCGCTTGGCGTCGGCCTTGGCACCCTCGGCCTCCAGCTCGGCCAGGTCGGCCTCGAGCTTGCTCTGGCGTTCGGCCAGCGCGCTCTCCAGGTCGTCCATGATGGCCTTGCGCTCGACCTGGATCTCGGCCTCGCGGGTCGAGAGCTCGGCGTGCCGCAGCTCGTCGTCGACGGAGGTGATCACGTAGGCGGCGAAGTAGATGATCTTCTCGAGATCCTTCGGCGCCAGGTCGAGCAGGTAGCCCAGCCGGCTCGGCACACCCTTGAAGTACCAGATGTGCGTGACCGGGGCGGCCAGCTCGATGTGACCCATGCGCTCACGGCGCACCTTGGCCTTGGTCACCTCGACGCCGCAGCGCTCACAGATGATGCCCTTGAAGCGCACACGCTTGTACTTGCCGCAGTAGCACTCCCAGTCGCGAGTCGGTCCGAAGATTTTCTCGCAGAACAGGCCGTCCTTCTCCGGCTTGAGGGTGCGGTAGTTGATGGTCTCCGGCTTCTTGACCTCGCCGTACGACCACTCATGGATGTCATCGACCGTTGCCAGGCCGATCTTCAGTTCGTCGAAAAAGTTGACGTCGAGCACTAGTTGCCTTTCAGTAGCTCAGTTGTCCAACTAGAGATAAGTGGTCGGTCAGTTGGCCAGGTCGTCGACAGTCGCGCTCTCGTTGCGCGAGAGGTTGATGCCCAGGTTGGCCGCGGCGCGTTCGAGGTCCTCGTCGTCGGTGTCGGCCATCTCGATGGCGGCGCCGTCCGAGGACAGCACCTCCACGTTCAGGCAGAGCGACTGGAGTTCCTTCAGGAGCACCTTGAACGATTCCGGAATGCCCGGCTCGGGGATGTTCTCGCCCTTGACGATGGCCTCGTACACCTTCACGCGGCCCACCACGTCGTCCGACTTGATGGTCAGGAGCTCCTGCAGCGTGTACGCCGCGCCGTAGGCCTGCATGGCCCAGCACTCCATCTCACCGAAGCGCTGACCGCCGAACTGCGCCTTACCGCCCAGCGGCTGCTGGGTGATCATCGAGTACGGGCCGGTGCTGCGCGCGTGGATCTTGTCGTCCACCAGGTGGTGCAGCTTGATGATGTACATGTAGCCGACGGCCACCGGGTACGGGAACGGCTCACCGGAGCGGCCGTCGAACAGCGTGGCCTTGCCGTCGCTGTTGACCATCACCTCGCCGTCGCGGTTGGGCAGCGTGGAGCCGAGCAGACCGGCCAGCTCCTCGTCGCGGGCACCGTCGAAGACCGGGGTGGCGGTCTTGGTGTCCGGCTCCACCGAGTACAGGTCCTCGGGCAGGCGCTCGGCCCAGTCCGGGACGCCCGCGGCGACGTCGATGTTCCAGCCGGCCTTGGCGACCCAGCCCAGGTGGGTCTCGAGGATCTGGCCGATGTTCATACGACGCGGCACACCGTGGGTGTTCAGGATGATGTCGACCGGGGTGCCGTCGGGCAGGAACGGCATGTCCTCCTGCGGGAGGATCTTGCCGATGACGCCCTTGTTGCCGTGCCGGCCGGCCAGCTTGTCGCCGTCCTGGATCTTGCGCTTCTGGGCCACGTAGACGCGGACCAGCTCGTTGACGCCGGGGGCGAGGTCATCGTCGTCGTCGCGGCTGAAGACGCGCACGCCGATCACCTTGCCGGTCTCGCCGTGCGGCACCTTCAGCGAGGTGTCGCGCACCTCGCGCGCCTTCTCACCGAAGATCGCGCGCAGCAGCCGCTCCTCCGGGGTCAGCTCGGTCTCGCCCTTCGGGGTGACCTTGCCGACCAGGATGTCGCCGTCGCGGACCTCGGCGCCGATGCGCACGATGCCGCGCTCGTCGAGATCGGCGAGCACCTCGTCGGAGACGTTCGGGATGTCCCGGGTGATCTCCTCGGCACCGAGCTTGGTGTCGCGGGCGTCGATCTCGTACTCCTCGATGTGGATCGAGGTGAGGGTGTCCTCCTCCACGAGCCGCTGGCTCAGGATGATGGCGTCCTCGTAGTTGTGACCCTCCCACGGCATGATCGCCACGAGCAGGTTCTTGCCGAGGGCCATCTCACCCTGTTCGGTGCACGGACCGTCGGCCAGCACCTGGCCGGCCTCGACGCGCTGGCCCTCGTCCACGATCGGGACCTGGTTGGCGCAGGTGCCGTGGTTGGAGCGCTCGAACTTGCGCAGGCGGTAGCTCTGGCGGGTGCCGTCGTCGGCCATCACGGTGATGTAGTCGGCCGAGACCTCCTCGACCACACCGGATTCGGTGGTGACGATGACGTCGCCGGCGTCGACCGCGGCACGCAGCTCCATGCCGGTGCCGACCAGCGGGGACTCGCTGCGCACCAGCGGCACCGCCTGACGCTGCATGTTGGCGCCCATCAGCGCGCGGTTCGCATCGTCGTGCTCGAGGAACGGGATCATGGCCGTGGCCACCGACACCATCTGGCGCGGCGAGACGTCCAGGTACTCGACCTGGCTCGACTGCACGAACTCCACCTCGGCGCCCTTGATCCGGACCAGCACGCGCTCATCGGTGATGGTGCCGTCGGCGTCGTAGGAGGTGTTGGCCTGACCGATCAGGTACCGGTCCTCCTCGTCGGCGGTCATGTACTCGATCTGGTCGGTGACCTTGCCGTCGACGACCTTGCGGTACGGAGTCTCGATGAAGCCGAACGGGTTGACCCGGGCGTACACCGACAGCGAACCGATCAGGCCGATGTTCGGGCCTTCCGGGGTCTCGATCGGGCACATGCGGCCGTAGTGGCTCGGGTGCACGTCGCGCACCTCGAGGCCGGCGCGCTCACGGCTCAGACCGCCCGGGCCCAGCGCCGACAGGCGGCGCTTGTGGGTGAGCCCGGAGAGCGGGTTGTTCTGGTCCATGAACTGGGACAGCTGGCTGGTGCCGAAGAACTCCTTGATCGCCGCCACGACGGGACGGATGTTGATCAGGGTCTGCGGGGTGATCGCCTCGGCGTCCTGGGTGGTCATCCGCTCGCGGACGACGCGCTCCATCCGGGACAGACCCAGCCGGATCTGGTTCTGGATGAGCTCGCCGACGGTACGCAGACGACGGTTGCCGAAGTGGTCGATGTCGTCGACCTCGACCGGCACCTCGATGCCGCCGGGGCCGGTCATCAGCGGAGCCTTGGCCGTGCCGGTGTCCGCCTCGTGCAGACGCACCAGGTACTCGACCGTGGTGACGATGTCCTCACGGGTGAGCACCGACTCGCCGTTCATCGGATTGTCGGTCAGGCCGAGCTTCTTGTTGATCTTGTAGCGGCCGACGCGCGCCAGGTCGTAGCGCTTCTCCTTGAAGAACAGATTCTCCAGCAGACTCTCCGCGGACTCCTTGGTCGGCGGCTCGCCCGGACGCAGCTTGCGGTAGACCTCGAGCAGCGCCTCGTCCTGGTTGTTGGTGGGATCCTTCTCGAGGGTCGACATCATGATCTCGGAGAAGCCGAAGCGCTCGGCGATCTCCTCGCGGGTCACGCCGAGGGCCTGCAGCAGCACGGTGACCGGCTGGCGGCGCTTGCGGTCGATGCGCACGCCCACGGTGTCGCGCTTGTCGATGTCGAATTCGAGCCATGCGCCGCGGCTCGGGATCACCTTGACCGCGTGCAGGGTCTTCTCGGTGGCCTTGTCGATGGAGGCGTCGAAGTAGACGCCCGGGCTGCGCACCAGCTGGCTGACGACGACACGCTCGGTGCCGTTGATGATGAAACTGCCCTTGTCGGTCATCATCGGGAACTCGCCCATGAAGACCGTCTGCGACTTGATCTCGCCGGTGTTGTTGTTGATGAACTCGGCGGTGACGAACAGCGGCGCCGAGTAGGTCATGTCCTTGTCCTTGCACTCGTCGATCGAGGCCTTCACCTCGTCGAAGTGCGGATCAGAGAACGAGAGCGACATCGACGACGAGAAGTCCTCGATCGGAGACAGCTCGCGGAGGACCTCGTCGAGTCCGCCGACCGGATTGTCCTCGCCCCGAGCGATCGCCCTGGCACGCCATTCCGGCGTCCCGATCAGCCACTCGAAGGAGTCCAGCTGCAGATCCAGCAGACCCGGAACTTCGAGGGGCTCGCTGATCTTGGCGAAGGAGACGCGGCGCGGGGCTCCCGGAATGGTTCCGGCGCTGCCGCCCGAGGTGGTTGAGGTGGACTGGCGGTCGAGTGCCAAGATGCGTCCTTCCAACACGAAATGTTCGATATGTCGGCGTGAGCCGATGGCCTTGGGGCCGTTGCTGCTGGTCAGGCAACCATGAACAACGGCGATTCCACGGCTGAGACATATCGTGTCTCGTGCGGAAACAAACAGTGGACAGGGAGCAGCCAGCGCAACGTCCAACTGTATCAGAAAATAGACGGGGAATGTCAACCCGTCGGCGACCAGGTCGGCGCAGTGGCTGCTGAACACGTCCGGTCTTGGTGAACAGACTGTACCCCGATGCCCGCCGCGTCAAGCAGAACGCGCGGATTGGCCGAAAAGAACCGGGCCCCTCCGCCGGCCGACCGGACGCCCGGGGAGCCCGGCGGGCTTGCGCGAGTCGGCGGGGGTGCGATCAGAAGTCGCTGACCTCGCCGATCTTCCAGTTCCCGTCGACCTTGACGAAGTGGAACTGGGCACGCGGGGTCATCGAGCCGGCGATCTGCCCGTTGGTGGTCTGGCTGATGATCAGCTGGGCCAGCACCTCCGCGGAGTCACCCTCCAGATCCATCACGCCCACCCACTCGGCCTTGCACTCCGAGGTGCTCTTGGCCTGCAGGGTCTGCTCGCGGATGGTGTCGATGAAGTCGGTGTACTGCTTGGCCGCGGTCCCGGTGAGCGAGGCCTTGGCGCGCGCCGCCCATTCGTCGTACTTCTGGTAGTCGTAGGCGAAGGGCACACAGACCATGTCGTTGGCCTGCCCGATCAGCTCGCTGGTGGCGGAGGTGTCGACGAAGGCCTCGTTGTCGCTCTTGGAGATGCCCGGCTGGTAGGCCAGTACGGCGGCGACCGCCGCCAGCACCACCGCGATCGCGATGAGCACGGTCGCGAGCTTGACCCCGCGCCGGTCGAGGTCCTCGTCACGCTCGGCGCGCAGCACCACCGGCGCCTGTGCCCGCTCCTGCGCGGCGACGGCTTCACGGTGAGCGCGATTGCGCTCGGCCAGCTTGGAGCCGCGGCGCTCGGCCGCGCTGGCCGGCGTGGCGGCCACCGGCCGCTTCCCCGGGCCGGTCGGCAGCACGACCGTTTCTTCGGAGAGCCCGCTCGCGGTGGTCTCTCCGGCGGGCCCGTTCGCGGCCGACGGCTTCCGCGCGACCCCGGACAGGTCCAGTTCGGTCTCGACGATCCCGGTACCCGCGTCGTCACCGGGGATCGGCTCGGTGACCTCGGTCCACTCCGCCGCGCTGTCGCCCTCGGGGCGCGACTGATCCTTGCCGGCCATCAGTTGCCCGCCTCCTGGTACACGATCGCGCTGATCGGAATGATCTTGTTCACCTTGCGGTGCTCGCCCTGCTTGACCACGCTGACCACGAAGCCCATCGGCGTCTCGCCCTCGGTCTGGTTCGCATTGCTCGGCGTGACCGCGGCGTAGACCAGCACCTGCGCCGTATTCTCGTCGGTGTCGAGTTCGACGACGGCCGAGCGGGAGATGCGCGCCCGGAGCGTGGCGGCCTGATCCTGGCCGTTCTGCTGCAGCTGACTCTGCAGGCCGCCGACCAGTTCGTCGTTGATCTGCGAGGCGGCGTCGCCGGTGAGGGTCGACTCCACCCGCTTCTGCCAGCCCTTGGTGTCCTTCGGGTCGATCTGCAGGATGTTGAGGATCGTCTGCTCGGCCACGTCCACCGATTCGTCGCGGGCCGTGGCGGCCGGGGCCTCCCAGACGTAGGCGCGCACCGCGGTGTAGCTGAAGTAGCCCACCGAGGCCACTGCACCGACCAGGACGGCGACGGCGACGGCCAGCAGCAGGCTCACGCCCCAGTGCCGGGTGGTCTCCCTGCGGACCAGGGCGCCGTCGGGAATCTGCGCCGCGGCGGCGCGCTCGGCGGCCTTGCGTTCGCGGCGGGCCGCCCGCTTGGCCTTGCGCGAGCCGGCCTCGGGCTCCGTCCCGGATCCGGACTCTGCGGCGTCGGCCTCGACGGTGTCATCGCCGCCGGTGTCGATGACGTCGGTGTCGGTGACGTCGGTGTCGGTGTCGGTGACGATGACGTCCGTGTCGGTGTCGATGACGTCCGTGTCGGTGACGTCCGTGCCGGTGACGTCGGTGGTGTCAGGATCGGCGGCATCGGGCACGGCGGCCTCTCCCGCCCCAGCACTCGACTCCCCGGCACTCGACTCCCCGGTGCTCGACTCCCCCGGGGTCGACCCGGCTGTGGGGTCGTCGCCGTCGGCGACGCCGTCCTGGTCGTTCGTGTTCTCTGCAGTCATCGGCCGCCACTGTATCTACTTGCGGCCGAATCCTTCAATTGCGACCTAACGGGTGAAATGCATGGTGAAGACGCCGATCCGCCGCCGTCCGAGCGGCGGCGGCGGATCGTCGTTCTCACTTGTCGTGAATGCCCATCAGCGCGGCCATCTGCTGCGCGACGGGGTTCAGGTTGAGCTTGTCCGGATCCTTCTTGGGGATGTTGTCCCACGGCTGCGGGTACGCCGGATTGGCCAGGTCGGCACGGTTGGCGCTGCGCACGCCGGTCGGGTTGCCCACCGGGACATCACAGTTGGCCTCGGTGTTGAACGGGAAATCGTCGGTGTTGATGTCGAAGTCCGGGTTCTTGGCCTTGATGTCCTTGATCATCTTCGCGGTGCTCTCATAGCCCCGGGTGCACTCGGCCGGATTGTTCGTCTCGAGCACGATGCCGAAGTGGATCTGGCCGTCGGCCCCGCCGGGGCTGTGGCTGCCCGCCGAGATCGCCGAGAGCATGGCGAACAGTGCGCCGGTGGCGTACGTGGCCGGTTCGATGGTGTGCACCGTCTCGCCGAGCTGGTGAATCAGCTTCGTCGCATTGTCGCCGTGCTTCTGCAGGAACGACGACAGTTCCGTGGCGGTGAGCTGACCGTCGGAGAGGATGCGGCGCACCGCCGGATCCGATGACGCCAGCTGCGCGGTGATCAGCTCCAAATTCTTGGACCACGAGAGGATCTCATCGGACTGCTCGGCCTGCGTGCCGAGCACCGGGTCGGCGTTGCGGATCAGCGAGATGGTCTGATCCAGATCGTCCACACCGGTCTTCGACAGCTTCTCGAGCGAATCGATCAGCCGGGTCAGATTGTCGGCCTGCCCGTTGAAGGCCTTGCCCAGCTCGGTCACCACGGTCCGCAGATCATCGGTCGGCACCGACTCGGTCAGCGTGATCGCATCGTCGAGCACGTTCTGCAGCTGCGGCGGCAGCTTGTAGGCGTCGATCACCGAGCCGCCTTTGAGGTACGGCCCGCTGCCGCTCTTCGGCTGCAGATCGATGAACTGCTCACCGATCGCCGATCGGTTGGCCACCACGGCCACGGCCGAGTCCGGCACCTTCGGGGCGTTGGAGTCGAGGTCCAAGATCACGTCCACGCCGTTGTCGGTGAGCTTGAGCTCGCCCACCCGACCCACCGGCACGCCGCGGTAGGTGACCTCGGCGTTCGGGAAGATGCCGCCGGACTGATCGCCGGTCATCCGGACGGTGACGTCGTATTGCCGCAGTCCGGCCAGCTTGTCGAGCCGGGCGTAGGTGGCGCCCACGTAGACCAGGGCCAGCAGGCCGACGATCGTGAAGACGATCAGCTGGATCTTGACGAACCTACTGAGCATCGTCGCCTCCGATCACCCGGACAAGCTCGTTCATGTAGCCGTCACCGGGATCGGTGGTCAGCCCGGCCGAGGCCGGCTTCTTGGCGCCCTTGGTGGTGCTCGCCGGCTTCTTGGTGGTCGTCGACGAACTGGACTTCTTCTTCTTTTTCTGCGGCACCGGATTCATCGGGTACGTACCACCCGGCGGGGGCGGGGTGTTGGGCCCCTTCCGCCAGTTGGGTCCCGGCGGCAGCAGGGTGATTGTCGGCCAGCCGTATCGCGGGCCGTTGCCGTTGGTGTACGGGTTCAGCGGATTGATCTTCGGCGCGTGCACCGACGGCGCCCGGTACTGCGGATTGCCCTGGCCCACACCGAGGGCCTCGAGCTGGTTGAGCAGCCGCAGGTCCACGGTCATGAACAGGTTGGTCGAGTCACCGTGCACACCGGGCAGCAGATCATCCGGGTACGGGTGGGTGAGCATCAACGGGAAGGCGGTGATCGCGTCGTCGGCGGAGTTCGCCAGCTCGGTGAGGATCGGCTTGAGCGCCTTCAGATCGTTGATCATCTGCTTGTGCGCCTTGTTGAGCACCGCGGTGCCCGCGTCGCCGAGCGCGTCGAGCTTGGTCAGCAGGTCCACGAACTGCGGCCGCTGCTCCTCGAGCACCTGCACACCGGCCGGCAGCTCCTTGAGGATCCGGTCGATCTGCGTGGTCTGGCCTGCGGCCCGCTCGGACAGGGCGGCCACACCGTCGATCGCGTCGAGGATGTTGTCGCGCTGCTCGTTCAGGCCGGCGATCAGGGTGTCCGCCGACTTGAGCAGGGCCCGCACATTGCTCGGCTGGTCGCCGGTGGAGGTGGCCGTGTTGATCGCGGTGATGATCGGCTCGAGCTGGTTGATGCCGCCGCCGTTGAGCAGCAGGGACAGCGCCCCGAGCAGCTGCTCGATGTCGGTGGTGGTGCGGGTGCGCTGTTCACCGTCGGTGCCCTGGATCGGAATGACCTGGCTCGGGTTCTGCCGCGGCAGCGACTCCGAGTTCTCCGGCTCGCTCAGCGCGACGAACTTCTCACCGAGCAGGTTGGTCTGCTGGATGCTGACGAAGGCCTCGTCGGACAGGTCGACCCGGTTCTGGACCTTGATCTCCACGACCGCGTTCCAGGAGTCCTGAGGCACCTCGATCTTGGTCACCCGGCCCACCGGGGTGCCGTCCATCTTGACCACGGACTGCGGCACCAGGTCGAGGATGTTGCTGAACTCGACCTTGTAGGTGCGCGGGTTGTCGCCCAGGTCGACGCCGCCGGGCAGCGGCAGCGCCTGCGGGTTGAGACCGCAGCCGCTGGCGGCGACCACCACCGCCACCAGGGCGGCCCCGAAACCGGCGCGCGCCGTACGCGAACCGGTGGTTCCCGATGCGCTCCGACGCAGTCCGCGCAGGCGCAGTGCTCTACGGAACGTCATCAGTTTCCTCCCGGAAGTGCCGGATCGGGGTTGCCCGGAACAGTGCCCGGCGCCGGACTCTGCTGGAGCTTGTTGCCGCTCATGATGCCGAACGGCAGCACCGGCAGCATCGGCTGCAGCACACCGTCGTTCACCTGGTCGGCGATGTCCTCACACTGGGTGATGAACGGCCGCATCTTCTTGCTGAAGTCCTCGGCCAGCTCGTTGCCCGGCATCAGCTTCTTCATGTCGAGCAGCCCGCAGTTGGTCTTGAGCGGGTTCTGCAGGTCCGGGATGGCCAGCCGCATGGCGAGCGTGCCGGACTCGGCGTCGTAGGCGTTGATCAGGTTGTTCACCGTCAGCGGCAGCACCGTGAAGATCTCGAGCAGACCTTCCTTGTTGTCGAGCAGCGCCTGCCCGGTCGGCAGCAGGTCGTTGACCGCGCGGCCGAGCTTGTCGGAGTTGTCGTGCAGGAAGTCCGCCACGTCGACCAGGGCGTACGAGAGCGTGTCGAGCGCCTTGCCCAACTGGTCGCGTTCGCCGGCCAGGAAGCTGCTGAACGAGGCCATCTGGGTGTTGAACTGGCGCACCTGCGCGTCGTTCTCGTTCAGCGCCTTGACGAAGACGTCGAGGTTCTTGATCGTGTCGCTGATGTCGCCGCGCGAGTCCGACAGCGTGGTGGCGGCCTTGGACAGGTTGGTGATCGCATCGCCGAGCTTGGCGCCGTTCCCGTCCAGGTTGTTCGCGGCCACCTCGACGAAGTCGCTCAGGGCGCCCTTCTTGTTGGCCCCCTCCGGGCCGAGCGAATCGGAGAGCTTCTGCAGGTTGGCGTAGATCTGGTCGATCTCCACCGGCACGCGGGTGCGGTCGGTGCCGAGCGTCACGTCGTCGCCGGCCTCCGGTCCCCCGTCGTACGCCGGGAACAGCTGCACGTAGCGGTCGGCGACGATCGACGGGATGATCTGCACGGCCTTCACGTCGGCCGGCAGTTTGACGCCGCGGTCCACGCGCATCTCCACCACGACGTTCTCGCCCTGCGGATCGACCTTGGTCACCTTGCCCACGTCGACGCCGAGGATGCGGACGTTGCTGCCCTCGTAGATGCCCACCGCCGAGGAGAAGGTGGCCTTCACCTTGGTCGACGAGAGCACCGAGAACGCCCACCAGCCGATGGCGGCGACGATCAGGGCGAGGATCGCGATCAGCGCGGTGATCACGACGTTGCGGGTGCTGAAGATTCCGGTCTTCTCCGCAGTCTGGTCAGGACTGGTCATCCGCCGGCCTCCGTTCCGCCGTTATTGAGTTCGGTCTGCGCGTTGGGCGGCCGATGCGTGTTCTGCGCCGGCAGCGCCGGGGGCAGCAGGTTGGTCACGACCGACTCGAACCAGCGACCGTTGCCGAGCACGTTGGCGTAGAGCCGGTAGAACGGCCCCATGTTCTGAATGGTCTTGCGCAGGTTGTCGTTCTGGCCCTTGAGCAGGTCGGTGACCTGCTTGAGCGAGTCGAGCACCGGACCGATCTGCGCTTGGTTGTCCTTGACGATCCCGGTCAGCGCCTTGCTCAGGGTCTCCGTGGACGACAGCAGCTTCGAGATGGACTGCTGGCGGTTGTTGAGCTCCTGCAGCAGCACCCCGGCACCGGCGACGAGCTTGGTGAACTCCTCGTTGCGGTCGGCCAGGATCTTGGACGAGTCCTTGGTGGCCTTGAGCAGCTTGCGCAGCTCGTCGTCGCGGCTGGCCAGCGTGTTGGACAGCCGGGCGACGCCGTCGAGGGCCGGCCCGATGTCCTTCGGGGTCTGTTCGAAGGCGTTGCTGATGCTGCTGAGCGCCTTCGCGACCTGCTTGGTGTCGACGTTCTCGATCTGGTCGGCGGCGTCGGAGAAGGCCTCGATGACGTCGTACGGGGCCACCGTGTCGGTGATCGGCGTATCCGGATCGAGCAGTTCGCTGCCCTGCGGGTTCAGCGCCAGGTACTTCTGGCCGAGCACCGTCTTGATCTGGATCGAGGCCTGCGTGCGATCGCCGATCCAGGTGTTGTTGGCGCGGAAGTCGACGTTCACCTTGTTGCCGTCGAGTCCGACGCCGGTGACCTCACCGACCTTGATGCCCGCGACCCGGACCTCGTTGCCCTTCTTCAGGCCGGCGGCCTCGGAGAATTCGGCGGTGTACTGGGCGCCGGCGCCCAGCAGCGGCAGATCCTTCAGGTAGAAGGACGCCACCGAGACCATGATCAGCATCGCCAGGCCCAGGGCGCCGATGCTCTTGGCGCTGCGACGGCCGGCGAAACGCCGGCTCTTCTTCGGCTCGGTCGGGATGACCTCGGTGGGCGCGTCGGCCGCCGAGGTCTCCTCCGGAGTGTTCTCAGAGTGTGTCATCGCTGTGTGTCACCCCCCGTTGACCTTTCCGTCCCGCCAGCAGCGCGGTGCCGCACTGGTGTAGAGCACGTGATTGATGTCTGGCAGCCCGATGATCGGCTGCGTGAGCTGCGTCGACTTGCCGTTGCCCGCCCGGATGTCGATACCGCACAGGTAGAACTGGAACCAGGAGCCGAAGGTGGCCGCACGGCCGATCTTCTCGAGCTTGACCGGCAGGTTGTCGAGCATCTGGTTCACCTCGTCGTCGCGCGCGGCGATCTTGTCCGAGAGCACCTTGAGCGAGGACAGCGAGCCCTGGATCGACGGCCGGGTCTGCTGCAGCAGCGACCCGGTCAGGTCGGTCAGTCCGGCCACCGAGGTGATCGCCGAACCCACCGAGTCGCGCTGCGCGGCCAATCCCACGACCAGCTTCTCGGTGTTGGTGAGCAACGCGGAGAACTGCTGGTCGTTCTTGTTGACCGTGTCGAGCACCTTGGTGAGGTTGGTGATCAGCTCGCCGATCACCTTGTCCTTGTCGGCGAGCGAGTTGGTCAGCTCCGAGGTCTGGCTGATCAGGTCGCCGATGGTGGTGTCCATGTCGCCCTGGAAGACCTTGATGGTGGTCTCGGCCAGCGTGTTCACGTCCTCCGGGGTGATCTGCTTGAACAGCGGCCGGAAGCCGTTGAACAGCTCGGTCAGATTGACCGCCGGATGGGTGCTGGTCTTGGCCGGATCCGAGTCGTACCGGAAGGTGTAGCCCTTGCCGACGGTGTCCTCGGGACTGCCGGCGCCCTTCTCCAGCGCCACATACCGCAGGCCGGTGAGGTTGCGGTAGCGGATGTAGACCTGGGTGCCGCGGGGCAGCTTGCGCCGGTCGACGCTGAAGCCCACCTCGGCCATGTTGCGGTCGACGATCTTCACCGACTCGACCTGCCCCACCCGGACACCGGCGATACGCACATCATCGCCCGGGTTGAGCATGGCCGCGTCGTTGAAGGTCGCCTTGTAGGTGGTGCCGCCACCGCCACCGGCGTTGGCGATCAGCATGCCCAGAACGGCGGTGGCCAGGATGGTGACCACGGCGAAGACGCCCAGCTTGATCAGCGGGCCGACCAGAGACTTCACTTGAGGTTCACCTCCGCTCCCTGCAGGGCACCGGCGGTGGTGTAGGTGATCCAGGTGGGCACCTCGGACGGGTACACACCGCTGCTGGCGCCGTAGATCAGCTTCATCTGATTCAGGTAGGCCTCATCGGTCATGCCGTCACCGGCCGGGGTTGCGCTGAACTGCGGCTGCGGCAGCTCCTTGACCACCTTGGGTCCGGGGTTGCGTGACGGCGGCTGGTACGAGCCGTCCGGCAGCGACCCGCCCGGGTACTGCGGGAACGGACGGCCGTCCGTGGGCAGGTCGAAGCAGCGGGCCGGCGGATCGGTCCACCACATGCGCGGCTCGTCCTGGTTGGGCAGGTAGCGTCCGCGCGGGTTGACGAACTGCAGGTTGACCCGCACGCCGGGGTTCTCGGTCCCGACGCCCACGATCTTCTTCGAGTCCGGGATCAGAGTGGCGAAGTTGTTGAACATGCAGCCGAACGACGGGGACTGCCGGGCCAGCTGGACCAGCAGCGTCTCCGAGTCCACACCGAGGTGGATCAGGTCCCTGCGGTTGGTGTTGAGGAACGTGGTGGTGTCGGTGGCCGCGACGCCGAGGGTCTGGATCAGACCGCGCAGGTCGCCCTGCTTCTCGACGATCGTCCGGTTGGTCACCCGGAGGGTGTCGAGGCCGTCGATGATGTTGGGCAGCGCCTCGGAGTAGGTCTGCGAGAACGAGGCCAGGCCTTCGAGGGTGCCCTGCAGAGCGGGCATGTTGGCGTTGACCCGCTCGAAGATCGTGTTCAGGTTGTTGATCATCTGGCCGAGCTCCTGGCCCTTGCCGCCGATCGCCTGCGAGATCGAGGTGAGCGTGACGTACAGGTCCTGCGGAGGCATGGCCTCGAGGACCGGCAGCAGATGATCGAAGAGATCCTCCACCTCGGGAGCGTTCCCGGCGCTGTTGGTCTTGACCACCGCGCCCGCGGTCAGGTGCCCCGAACCGTTCTTCGGGATCTCCAGCGAGACGTAGCGCTCACCGAACAGGGTCTTGGGCAGCACCCGTCCGGTGGTGCCCGCCGGCAGCTCCCGGGCCTTGTCCGGATCCAGGGCGAGCTTGACGCGGACGTCGCCGCCCTCCTGGACCTGCACGTCCTTCACGGTGCCCACCAGCACCCCGCGCGCCTTGACGTCGGTGTTCTTGGTGAGCGCGTTGCCGGCGTTGCCGGTCTCGAAGACCACTTCGGTGTAGCTCTTGAAGCGGTCCTGGTAGATCAGGATCGACAGCGCCAGCAGGGCCGCGACCACGACGAAGAACAGCAGACCGAGCAGTCTGCGTTTGATTGTGGCTGCCACGTTTCCTCTACCCTCCGACTCGAACCGTCGTCGTGGTGCCCCAGATCGCCAGGCCGAGGAAGAAGTCCAGCACGGCGATCAGCACCAGTGCTGCACGTACCGCGTGTCCCACGGCCACGCCCACTCCGGCCGGGCCGCCGCTGGCGTAGTAGCCGTAGTAGCAGTGCACCAGGATGATGACGAAGGCGAATATCAGCACCTTGCCGAACGACCAGAGCACGTCGGCCGGCGGCAGGAACAAGTTGAAGTAGTGATCGTAGGAACCGGTGGACTGCCCGTTGAAGACGGTGTTGACCACACGGGAGGCCAGATAGGCGGCCATCAGGCCGAGCACGTACAGCGGGATGACGGCGACGAAGCCGGCGATCACGCGGGTGCTCACCAGGAACGGGATCGACGGCACGGCCATCACCTCGAGCGCGTCGATCTCCTCGGAGATCCGCATGGCGCCGAGCTGTGCGGTGAAGCCGCAGCCGACCGTGGCGCTGAGCGCCAGACCCGCGACCAGCGGCGCCACCTCACGGGTGTTGACATAGGCCGACAGGAAGCCGGTGAGGGCCTGCGAACCGATCTGATCGAGGGCCGCGTAGCCCTGCATGCCCACCACGACACCGGTGAAGCCGGACATCAGGATCATCACGCCCACCGTGCCGCCGATGACGGCCAGGCCACCGGCACCGAAGGCCACCTCGGCCAGCAGCCGCAGCACCTCGCGGGTGTAGTGGACGAGGGTCTTCGGGATCCAGGCCAGCGTGCGCGAGTAGAACGACATCTGCTCGCCGGCACCGTCGAGCAGCTTCATCGGCTTGGCCAGCTGCTTCTTGGTCTCGTACAGCAGGTACTCGGGCCTGCTCTTGGAGACGGTCACACCACGGGTCACGTCTAACCTACCTTCGGCGGGACGATCTGCAGGAACACCGCAGTGATGATCAGATTGGCGAAGAAGAGCAGCAGGAAGCTGATCACCACGGACTGGTTGACCGCTTCACCGACGCCCTTCGGGCCGCCCTTCGGGTTGAGCCCCTTGTAGGCGGCCACCACACCGGCGAGCAGACCGAAGATCGCCGCCTTGAGGGTGGAGATGTAGAGGTCGGGCAGCTGCGCCAGGGCGCTGAAGGAGGCGAGATACGCACCCGGCGTACCGCCCTGCACCATCACGTTGAAGACATAACCGCCGGCGATACCGACGACGGCCACCAGGCCGTTGAGCAGAACCGCGACCAGCACCATGGCCAGCACACGGGGCACCACCAGGCGCTGGACGGGGTTGATGCCCAGCACCTCCATGGCGTCGATCTCTTCGCGAATGGTCCGCGACCCCAGGTCCGCGGCCACCGCCGAGCCGGCCGCACCCGCGACCAGCAGCACGGTCACCAGAGGCGACCCCTGTTGCACCACCACGAGAACGCTCGCCGCGCCGGTGTACGACTCGGCACCGAGCTGCTTGATCAGCGAGCCCGTCTGCAGCGAGACGATGGCGCCGAAGGGGATCGCGATCAGGGCCGTCGGCAGAATCGTGACGCTGGCGATGAACCACGCCTGCTGAATGAACTCACGCCACTGGAAGGGGCGCACAAACAGCTGGCGTGCGACGTCGACGAAGAGCTGAACGATGTTGCCGGTCTGGGCTAACGCCCCGTCACCGGCTTTCGCGATCCTGTTGACGCCACGCGTGGTGGCACTGGTCATGCCTGACTACTCCCTCGGCCGTCCCGGTCGATGATCTCGGTCTCTTCCACGGTCTCGATGGGGCCGGTGGGCGAGTCCTGTTCGCGCACCCACACGTCCTCGATGACCTCGGTGGGGGTCTCGATGACCTCGGTCTCGGCGACCATCGTCGGGGTGGAGACCCGGGTGGTGCCGTAGTCGACCCCGTTGGGGACGTGGAACTCGTGGCCGGCCATCGCGGCCAGGGTGGCGGAGGTCTCCGGGGTCTCGGCCGCGCGACGGTCCTCCTGCTCGATGGACTTGATGATCGCGGCCTGGGCCTGCGGCGGCAGAGTGCCCAGGATGTTCAGCACGTTCTGGCGGTGCCGCAGCGCCGCCTTCCGCACCGGCATCCCCGGGTTGGGCTGGACCTGCGGGATGATCTCGCTGAAGTCGTCCTGGGTGCCACCGCCGTGGATGCCGGCGGCCTGCATGGCGGCCTCGGCGGCGGCGACGGCCTCGTCCTTCTCCTCGGACATGCCGATCGGACCGAAACGGTCACCGGCCAGGAACTGCTTGACCACCGGCTGCTCCGAGGTGAGCAGCACCTCGCGCGGGCCGAACATGACCAGTTCCTTGCGGAAGAGCATGCCGATGTTGTCCGGGATGGTCCGGGCGATGTTGATGTTGTGCGTCACGATCAGGATCGTGGCGTCGATCTCGGCATTGATGTCGATCAGCAGCTGGCTGATGTAGGCGGTGCGGACCGGATCCAGACCGGAGTCCGGCTCGTCGCACAGGATGATCTGGGGGTCGAGCACCAGGGCGCGGGCCAGGCCGGCGCGCTTGCGCATACCGCCGGAGATCTCGCCGGGCAGCTTGTCCTCGGCGCCGGCCAGACCGACCAGCTCCACCTTCTCCATGACGATGCGGCGGATCTCGTCTTCCTTCTTCTTCGTGTGCTCACGAAGCGGGAAGGCGATGTTGTCGTAGAGGCTCATCGAACCGAAGAGCGCGCCGTCCTGGAAGAGGACGCCGAACAGCTTGCGGATCTCGTAGAGCTCCTTGGCCGAGCACTGGGTGATGTCGGTGCCGTCGATGACCACCGAGCCCTGCTCGGGGTGAAGCAGACCGATCAGAGTCTTGAGGAAGACCGACTTACCGGTACCGGACGGGCCGAGCAGCGCGCTCACCTCGCCGGCAGGCAGGGTCAGCGACACATCGCGCCAGATGTTCTGTGAGCCGAACGACTTAGTCAAGCCCTCGACTGCAACCTCTACTCCCACTGCGTCCCTCCAGACGTGTCATCTGCGCCGACAAGATGTCGCGATGGTCCCGACCACCTCGCGGTGTTTCCGCTAACTCGGCGCGCCGTTTGTGGCTGCGGTCACTTTAACGCACAGCGCCCACCCGGCGATACGAGCCCGAGCGGTCGGCCATCCCCCCTGGAGGAGAGGAGTGAAACCTACCGTGCGGTAACTTCTCGACTCGCTGAGAGTAACCCAAGAAGCGGCGGCGCACAAGGTGAGACGTGTCCCCGATCCGAACCCGAGGGCGAGCGGGATCACACCCGATCGGGTCACGCCCGCAGACCCCGCCGATACACCCGCCCAGCTGCGCCGCAGAGGCCCGTTCGCCCCGCCCGAAAGGTCCTCCCCCACCCCCGGCGCACGGTCCGGCCGGGGGCCCGCGCCACCGATCGCCGCCGATTCCCGCCGGCCCCGCGGATGCGGCGAGGCCCGCAGGGAATCCCTGCGGGCCTCGCGCTGAGCCGTAATCGGCTGGAGTCGCGCTACGGCGACGGTCTCACCTGAGTGACGAGGTCACTTCAGCGAGACGGAGGCGCCGGCCTCTTCCAGCTTGGCCTTGGCGGCCTCGGCGTCTTCCTTGCTGACCTTCTCCAGGAGCGCCTTCGGGGCACCCTCGACCAGGTCCTTGGCTTCCTTCAGGCCCAGGCCCGAGACGACCTCGCGGACGACCTTGATGACCTGGATCTTCTTGTCGCCGGCGCCCTCGAGGACGACGTCGAACTCGTCCTGCTCGGCGGCGGCACCGGCGTCGCCGCCGGCAGCCGGGGCACCGGCAGCGGCCACGGCGACCGGAGCGGCGGCGGTGACCTCGAAGACCTCTTCGAACTTCTTCACGAACTCGCTGAGCTCCAGCAGGGTCAGTTCCTTGAACTGCTCGATGAGCTCGTCAGCGGTGAGCTTCGCCATGATGGCGTCCTTCCTTTAAGTCCCTTACGGGTTGCCTGCGGTGCAGGCTCGTCTGGATGTGGCCGGGGTCCGGCCGGGTGGAGTGATCGTCAGGTCGCTCAGGCGGCTTCGCCCTCGCCACCCTTCTTCTCCTGCAGGGCGGCGGCGAGACGCGCCACCTGCGAAGCGGGCTGGTTGAACAGCCCGGCGGCCTGTGCCAAGTTGCCCTTCATGGCGCCGGCGAGCTTGGCCAGGAGGACCTCGCGGGTCTCCAGGTCGGCGATGGCCTCAACTTCGGCGATGGACAGCGGCTTGCCGTCCATGTAGCCGCCCTTGATGACCAGAGCCTTGTTCTCCTTGGCGAAGGTCTTGATGGCCTTCGCTGCCACCACCGGCTCACCTTCGATGAAGGCGATCGCGGTGGGACCGGTGAACAGCTCGTCGAGCCCCTCCACGCCTGCCTCAGCGGCAGCACGCTTGACGAGGGTGTTCTTGGCGACGGAGTAGGTGGCACCGTCGCCGAGCGAGCGACGCAGCTCGGAGATCTGCGGGACGGACAGACCACGGTATTCCGTGATGACCGCCGCAGTGGAGCCCTTGAACTGCTCGACGATCTCTGCAACCGCAGTGACCTTTTCGGGGTTCGCCATACTTCGCCTCCTCTCGTGTCTTCTCCGCGTTCCGGCCAGACCGGAACGTCGCGACCCAGAGCACGTGACGCGGTGGCGATCGATAGAACCCCCGACACAGAAAAACGCCCCGGGCAGGAAGCACGGGGCGCACGGTCTCCGGCGGCGACGCCGGACGGGGTGTTCCACGTTCATCCTGCGTGGGCCGCCGATTCTCATCGGGCCTTCGATCGGGACGCATCCCGACGACCAACGGTCTCTGGTTGAACTCGACGCGCCGACCCGATGGGCCGACGCACCGCCCTCTAGGCTAAACGGCCATGCGCACCGATGCCAAATCGTCGTCCGGCGACGACGCCGCCCGGATCCTCCGCCGTGCCGAGGAGGCGCTCGACGCCCTGCGCGAGCGCCATCTGCGCCGGCTCGGTCACGTGGTGCCGGGCACCCGGATCGGCGCCCCCGCCTGGCCGCCGGCCGGCCGCTTCGGCTCGCGCCGGCGGCTGACCGCGTCGTGGAACTACTGGTGGCAGGCCCACCTGGTGGATCTACTCGCCGATGCCGCCGCGCGCGGCGATCGCCGGGCCGCCGGCGAGGCCCGCGCCCTGCTGCGCGGCATCCGGATCCGCAATGCGGGGCGCTGGCGCAACGACTACTACGACGACATGGCCTGGCTGGCGCTGGCCGTCGAACGTCTCGACCGGCACAGCGCCCCACCGGCTCTGCTGCGCCACGAGCGGGCCCAGCGGCTGTTCACCGGGGTCTTCACCGACGCCTGGGCGCCGGAACTCGGCGGCGGCATCCCGTGGCGGGTCACCGACCACTTCTTCAATGTGCCGGCCAACGGCCCCGCGGGCATCTTCCTGGCGCGCCGGGGCCGGCTGGAGCGGGCCGCGCAGATGAGCGACTGGATCGCCGCGACCATGCTGCTGCCGAGCGGACTGATCGCCGACGGCGAGTGGCTCGAGGCCGACGGCTCGCGACGGATGGTGCGCAACGTCTACACCTATTGTCAGGGCGTCACCCTGGGCCTGGACCTGGAGCTGTACCGCAGCACCGGGCAGGAGCGCTTCCTGAACCGGATGACCGCCCTGGTGGCCGCGGTGGCCGGGCAGCTCACCACCGACGGGGTGATCCGCGGCGGCGGGGGCGGCGACGGCGGCCTGTTCGCCGGAATTCTGGCCCGCTACCTGGCACTGATCGCCACCGACCTGCCCGAGACGGCACCGGGCGGCGAGGCCCTGCGCCGGCAGGCCGCATCCCTGGTCCTGGCCAGTGCGGAGGCGGCGTGGGAGGGCCGCGCCGAGGTCGCCGGGCGGCCGTTGTTCGCCGCGGACTGGAGTCGGCCGGCGGTGATCCCGGACGCGGCCGGCGCCGCCGGGCGCTTCGACGGCGGCGCGGTGGGCTCCTCGGCCGTCCCCGAACGCGATCTGTCGGTGCAGCTGTCGGCCGCGATGGTGCTCTCGGCCGCCGCCTCGGTCACGGCGCGGTCACCCGAACACACCGATACTGTGACCCCCGATTAACAATCTGGAAACCACTCGTGCTTAATTGGTACTCGGGCGGTTAAGTGAGCTGTGACACATCACGGCCCCTTCGCCGCCGTGGTCGGCGCCTCACCCGAGAGGCGCCGGGACGAGAGGAAGCACTCGTGACGCTTGAGCTCGACTTCGACGACCAGAGCCCGCAGCGCGGTACCGCCGCCGGTGCGCGCACCCGGGTGACCGCCGTTCCCGAATACCGGGACGCGCAGGGCGGGGCCGATGCGATGGCCTGGCTCGAGGCCGTCGACGGGCGCCCGGCGTATCCGCGGGTGCACATCGATCGCAGCGTCACGATCACCATGAGCGACGGCGTGCGGCTGCGCGCCACCGTCGTCCGCCCGGCCACCCGCCTGGGCAAGCCGGTGCGCGCCCCCTTCCCCGCCGTCCTCAACATCAACCCGTACAACCGGGCCGTCCTCGACGGTCTGGACAACTTCCTGCACGGCCCGGGCGTCGGCCGCGCCGTGCGCTCGGTGACCGGCTCTATGCGCTACGACGACGGCCCGCTGGCCGGGGCCGGCCGCATCGTGCGCACCCTGGGTCTGGGCCTGTGGGACGTCTTCGGCATCAACCGCAATCTGGTGCAGTCCGGCTACGCGCAGGTGCTGGTGGACGTCCGCGGCACCGGCGCCTCGCACGGACGCTGGGAGATCCTGAGCCCGCGCGAACAGCAGGACTCGGTCGAGCTCATCGACTGGATCGCCGAACAGGAGTGGTGCGACGGCGCCGTCGGCATGGCCGGCTGGTCGTATTCGGCGATCAACGCCATCCAGGCGGCGGCACTCGACCCGGAGCCGCTCAAGGCGATCTTCGCGGTCGAGGGCACCGCCGACGTGGTCCGCGACATCTACATCACCGGCGGCATGCCGTCGTCGTTCATCCCGATCTGGCTGGCCATGGTCAACGCGCTCAAGTGGCTGCCGAATCCGGCGACGGTGCTCGGCGACACCCTGCGCGGCGATCAGGCCCGCTGGCTGCACGACCGGCTCGCCTCGCCGGCCAGCGAGATCCCGTCGCTGCTGTGGGGTTTCCTCACCGCCCGCGACGACCGGATCTTCGACGCCCCGTACTTCGCGGAGCGCGCCCCCGATCTGGAGAAGATCACCGCCGCCACCTTCACCGTCGGCGGCTGGCACGACCTGTTCGGCCGCAGCGCCACCCGCGTGTACTCGCAGCTGCAGATGGAGCCGGGCCGCAAACAGGCCCTGATCGCCGACGGCTACCACCTCGATCCGGGCTGCGACCACGGCGGCGCCGGTCAGCCGCCGCGTCTGGACGTGCTCGAGCGCGCCTGGTTCGACCGCTGGCTCAAGGGCATCGACAACGGTGTGGAGGATTACGGCCCGGTCACCATGCAGCAGCAGGGCGGCGGCTGGTCGTGCGGCAGCAGCTATCCGCGCGCCGAGGTGCGGCCGCGGCGACTGTTCCTCACCGAGGAGGAGTCGGGCACCGCGCCGCACGCCCGGCACGACGGCCGGCTCGGCACCACCGCCGCGTCCCGCCGCCGGTCGCTGCGGATCCGGCCCGACCTGCGCGGCTTCGTCTCCCGTGATCTGTCGCAGGTGCTCGCCGGCCTGCCGATCGCGTTCGGCGAGAAGTTCTCCACCGATGCGAGCTTCCAGGAGGCGGGGGCGCTCAGCTTCACCAGCGAACCGGTGACCCGGCCCACGCAGCTCTCCGGTCCGATGAATCTGCGGCTGAACGTCTCGACCACCGCGCATGAGGGCATCTGGGCGGTCACCGTCAACGACGTGGCCCCGGACGGCACGTCGACGGTGCTCACCAACGGTGCGCTGACCGCCTCGAACCGGGCACTGGACACCTCCCGCTGCACCTACGCCGAGGGCGGCACCCTGATCGACGCGGTGCACTTCCTCACCCGGGAGCGGCGTCTGCCGGTACCGCCCGACGAGCCGGTGCGGATCGACGTCGACACGGTGCCCACCGACGCGGTGCTCGCGCCCGGCCACCGGCTGCGGGTGGACGTGTACGCCGCCTCGCTGCCGCGCTACCTGACCATCGTCCCGGACCTGATCAAGGCCCGCGGACGCCGCCAGCAGCTGGTGCTCGATCCCAACAAGCCGAGCTACCTGACCTTCCTCACCGACGGGGACCTCGGTGCGGAGCCGGTGCCCACCGAGAGTCAGCTGCGCCCGATGACCGCGGGCTGATCTCGCGGTCGTGTTTCGAGTTCGCGGCCTGAGCCCAGGCCGCGAACTGGAAGTGAGGCAGCGACGCGGGTCGTGGGCTGCCCGCTCCCCGGGCTACAGCAGCCCGGCATCACCGAGGAGGACCCGGTAGACCAGGGCCAGTTCGGGTCCGAGGACGAGCCCGACGAGGTCGATGAGCGTGTTCGCATAGGCGCGGCCGTGCGCAGGTCCGTCGCCATCGTCGAGGTGATGGGCCAGCTCGTGGAGGACGACCAGCTCGCGCAGCGCCCACCGGCCGTCGCGATCGTCCGGAACGGCGATCTCCGCGGACCCCGGCGAATAGTGGGCGGCGGCACCGGATCTGCGGCGCCGCACCGTGATCGGGATCTGCGCACGCGGAAAGTGCTCACGCACCGATGGCAGCGCGAGCACGCGATCCGCGTACTCCTGGATGTCCTCGACCGAGCCGAAGCGCGCCTCGACGGGCAGCGTCAGGGTGGTCCCGGCCAGCTGGACGGTGTGGGCCGGGCCCGCCCGCTCCACCAGGTCCAGGACCAGCCGTTCAGTGGCGTAGAACCGGCTGCGGGCGGCATCGCGGGTCACTGCCCCAAAGCTCCCCGGGGAGCGCCGAATTCGCGCTCGGTCCCGAGTCTGGCACGACGTCCGGCCCGGTCCCCGGCCCGGCGGGCCGCCGACGAGTATCCCGCGCTGGCGCTGCTCGGCCGCCAGGTGCCGCGTGCCTGCGAGGCGCTCGAGTAGTAGTCGGCCACTTCGATCTCCTTGTCGCGCAGGGCGATCGCCGTGGACGACCGCGCGGCGCCCTCGGCCTGGTCCCGGGCCAGAGCCTGCTCGCGTTCCTCGTCCCGGGCCCTGGCCAGCCGGGCCCCGATCCGCTCGGCGAAGGCCGACTGGAAGTTGAGCCGGGCGGTGATCGGCGAGAGCGGCTTCTCCTCGACCACCCGGCGACGCCGGCGCCCCTCCGTGCGGGTCACCACCTGCCGGGCCGTCTGGTTCTTGTACTCGCCGGACTTCAGGTAGGCGCTGCTCGCCGCGACCATCTGCACCACCAGCGAGGCGTACAGCGCCTGCACCGCATCGATGTCGGCCTCGAAGCCGTAGGCGATGACGTAGGTGGAGTTCGACGCCACATCGCAGGTGATGTCGTTGGCGCGGGCGATCTGCACGAACAGCTGCACAAAGGTCCGCAGCCCGCGTTTGCCGGCCTGGCCCACGGTGATCTTCCGGGTGATCGGCACCGACCGCTTACGCAGCGCCGGATCGTGCGCGCGGGCCACCGCCAGATCGATCGACGATGCCGTCGCCAGCCGCTGGGCCGCGGCCATGAAGGCCTGCGCCTCGTGCTCGTTGTCGGTGCCCTCGGCCTGGCGCAGCAGACCACCGATCCGGGTGAGCAGTTTCTCGTCGGTCATGTGTGCCACGGTAGCGATCGCCGCGCCGGCCGGCCGCGCCGCCGTCCACAGTCCCGGCCGACGATGCGGCCGCGTCCACAGGCCGGGGCGGTCAGAGCCCGAAACGCCGCTGCAGGTCCTGCAGAGTGGTTGCCGAGGCCCGCAGCGCGGCCAGTTCGTCGGCCGACATCGACACCGGCAGCCGCCGGCCGGCGCCGTCGGCGTCGACCACCGTGGGCAGCGAGAGGCAGACATCGGCGATGCCGTGCACCGGCTCGTCGAGCAGGGTCGAGACCGGCAGCACCCGGTGTTCGTCGGCCAGCACCGCCTCGGCGATGCGGGCCGCGGCCAGCCCGATGGCGTAGTTGGTGGCGCCCTTGCCCTGGATGATCCGGTACGCGGTGCCGACCACCTCGGCGTGAATGGATTCGCGTGCGGCCGCCGAGAGCGGTTCGCGGCCGGGCAGCGGCTCCCAGTCGAGCAGCGGGACGCCGCCGATGGTGGCCGACGACCAGAGCGGGACCTCCGAGTCGCCGTGCTCGCCCGCGATGTAGGCGTGCACGTTCTGCACCGACACCCCGCAGTGCTCGGAGAGCAGGAAGCGCAGCCGCGAGGAGTCGAGGACCGTGCCCGAGCCGAAGAGCCGGGTGCGCGGCAGCCCGGTGAACTTCAAGGCGGCGTAGGTGACCACGTCCACCGGATTGGTGACCATCACGACGATCGCGTCCGGGGCGGCCTCGACGATCGGCGGAAGCGCGGTGCGGGTCAGTGCGATGGTGGCCTCGGCCAGTTCGAGCCGGCTCTGCCCGGGCTTCTGCTTGGCGCCGGCGGTGAACAGGATGACGTCCGAGCCGGCGCACACCGACGGATCCGGTCCGCCGGTGACCGCGGCCCGCGGCACGAACTCCAGGCCGTGCGAGAGGTCGAGGACCTCCGCGGCCACCTTCTCGGCGTTGACGTCCATCAACGCCACCTGCCGCGCCACTCCGCGGATCAGGGCCGAATAGGCGATGGCGGTGCCGACCGCACCGGCGCCGATGATGCTGATCTTGCGTCCACGAGGCTCCATGGGCATGACGCTAGCGCGGGCCGCGCCGCCGGGCGAGGCGAACGGCGACCGACGACGATGCGCAGCGCCCCCGGCCACGAGGTGGCCGGGGGCGCTGCGACGGGGAACTCAGGCCTGCGGGGCCTCGGCGAAGTTCCGGCTGACGGCCGGATCAACCGGGACGCCCGGACCGGTCTGGCTCGAGACGGTGACCTTCTTCAGGTACCGGCCCTTGGCGGCCGACGGCTTGGCGCGCATGATCTCGTCGTAGGCGGCACCGTAGTTCTCCGCGAGGGCCTTGGTGTCGAACGACGCCTTGCCGATCACGAAGTGCAGGTTGGCGGCCTTGTCGACGCGGAAGTTGATCTTGCCGCCCTTGATGTCGTTGATCGCCTTGGTCACGTCGGTGGTGACGGTACCGGTCTTCGGGTTCGGCATCAGGCCGCGCGGACCCAGGACGCGGGCGATCCGGCCCACCTTGGCCATCTGGTCCGGGGTGGCGATCGCGGCGTCGAAATCGAGCCAGCCGCCCTGGATCTTCTCGATCAGGTCCTCGGCTCCCACCTCGTCCGCACCGGCGGCCGTTGCCTCGGTGGCCTTGTCTCCGGCGGCGAACACGATCACGCGGGCGGTCTTACCGGTGCCGTGCGGCAGGTTGACGGTGCCGCGCACCATCTGGTCGGCCTTGCGCGGGTCCACGCCCAGGCGGACGGCGACCTCGATGGTGGCGTCGGTGTTCTTCGAGGAGGTCTCCTTGGCGAGCTCCACAGCCTCCAGCGGGCTGTACAGCTTGTCCCGATCGATCTTCTCAGCGGCGGCCTGGTAGGCCTTGCTCTTCTTGCTCATCTGCTCTGTTCCTTCTTCTCGGCCGGTGGCCGGGAGTGAGTGGTTAGTGGGCCGAGCGCGGCCCTCCCACGGGGTTG
>NZ_JBJURU010000010.1:115295-116427 GCF_046098115.1 Gordonia sp. VNK21
CCCGCCGTTCTAGTTGAAGGCGCAGCTGTTCCGGCGGTTGGACGTGGCGGGCCGCCGCTGCTGATCTTGCGTCCACGAGGCTCCATGGGCATGCCGCTAGCGCGGGCCGCGCCGCCGGGCGAGGCGAACGGCGACCGACGACGATGCGCAGCGCCCCCGGCCACGAGGTGGCCGGGGGCGCTGCGACGGGGAACTCAGGCCTGCGGGGCCTCGGCGAAGTTCCGGCTGACGGCCGGATCAACCGGGACGCCCGGACCGGTCTGGCTCGAGACGGTGACCTTCTTCAGGTACCGGCCCTTGGCGGCCGACGGCTTGGCGCGCATGATCTCGTCGTAGGCGGCACCGTAGTTCTCCGCGAGGGCCTTGGTGTCGAACGACGCCTTGCCGATCACGAAGTGCAGGTTGGCGGCCTTGTCGACGCGGAAGTTGATCTTGCCGCCCTTGATGTCGTTGATCGCCTTGGTCACGTCGGTGGTGACGGTACCGGTCTTCGGGTTCGGCATCAGGCCGCGCGGACCCAGGACGCGGGCGATCCGGCCCACCTTGGCCATCTGGTCCGGGGTGGCGATCGCGGCGTCGAAATCGAGCCAGCCGCCCTGGATCTTCTCGATCAGGTCCTCGGCTCCCACCTCGTCCGCACCGGCGGCCGTTGCCTCGGTGGCCTTGTCTCCGGCGGCGAACACGATCACGCGGGCGGTCTTACCGGTGCCGTGCGGCAGGTTGACGGTGCCGCGCACCATCTGGTCGGCCTTGCGCGGGTCCACGCCCAGGCGGACGGCGACCTCGATGGTGGCGTCGGTGTTCTTCGAGGAGGTCTCCTTGGCGAGCTCCACAGCCTCCAGCGGGCTGTACAGCTTGTCCCGATCGATCTTCTCAGCGGCGGCCTGGTAGGCCTTGCTCTTCTTGCTCATCTGCTCTGTTCCTTCTTCTCGGCCGGTGGCCGGGAGTGAGTGGTTAGTGGGCCGAGCGCGGCCCTCCCACGGGGTTTCGACTGGCTTAGCCGGTCGAGGAGGTCCTCATCCGGCGGGGCCGCTGACCGGTGGTCAGCCGTCGACGGGGATTCCCATCGAACGCGCGGTGCCGGCGATGATCTTCGCGGCGGCGTCGATGTCGTTGGCGTTCAGGTCTTCCT
>NZ_JBJURU010000010.1:116437-133574 GCF_046098115.1 Gordonia sp. VNK21
GTGGCAGCTTCCGACTGGTGGCCAGTCGCCGGGGCGGCCTACTCCTGGAGGAGCTGGCCGATTCGGTCAGCTTTGGGGCACCCTCCCGGCGCGAGCCGGGTGATTGGTGAGTGAGGGCCGGTGGCCGGCTCTTCTTCCTTGTCTCGTCTACTCGTTCTTCTCGTTCCGGATGGTCCGGCGGCGACTCTTCTAGCTAGCCCTGTTCGACATGTCGGGCGACCTCCGACACCTCGAGCGGTTCCTCTGGAGGAGCTTCTTGTGGCTGCGGTGGTAGCTCCAGCGGCAGGCGGACCCGCACCTGGGCGCGTTCCGGCTGGTCTACCACGCGCCGTGGCAGTTGGACGGCGTGCCGTGGCCATTCTGGCGGGCGCACTAGCACAAGCGGCGGCCTCTGTTCCGGTGGCTCCGTTGCCGGCGGCCACGCCTGCTCCACCCTCGGCTCCTGGACTAGCTCTTCTAGGTCCCGCCGACCGAGCTAAAGCTGCGGCGCTAGCGGTGGGGCCTGGTCTACCGGTTCCACCCGGCCTAGCGGGCGCAGGACCCAGGCGCGCCGGACTACGGCTTGGGCTTCTGGCCATGGCAGTGGTGGCTGCACTGGTTCCGCTAGTTGCTGTAGTTCCCGCCGTTCTAGTTGAAGGCGCAGCTGTTCCGGCGGTTGGACGTGAAGCACTAGCCGTTCCGCAGCAAGCTGTGGTTCCGGGAGCGCCTCTTGATGCCACGGCGGATGCTGCTCTAGTACGCGCGGTTCGGCAGCCGGCGGTTCCCGGCCATGGACTTCTTCCAGTGGCAGAGCGTACAGCTTGTCCCGATCGATCTTCTCAGCGGCGGCCTGGTAGGCCTTGCTCTTCTTGCTCATCTGCTCTGTTCCTTCTTCTCGGCCGGTGGCCGGGAGTGAGTGGTTAGTGGGCCGAGCGCGGCCCTCCCACGGGGTTTCGACTGGCTTAGCCGGTCGAGGAGGTCCTCATCCGGCGGGGCCGCTGACCGGTGGTCAGCCTTCGACGGTGATTCCCATCGAACGCGCGGTGCCGGCGATGATCTTCGCGGCGGCGTCGATGTCGTTGGCGTTCAGGTCTTCCTGCTTGGTCTTGGCGATCTCCTTGACCTGCTCGAGGGTGACCTTGCCGACCTTGTTGACGTGCGGCTCGCCCGAACCCTTCTGCAGACCGGCGGCCTTGAGCAGCAGCTTGGCGGCCGGCGGAGTCTTCAGCTTGAAGTCGAACGAGCGGTCTTCGTACACGAAGATCTCGACCGGGACCACATTGCCGCGCTGCGACTCGGTGGCCGCGTTGTAGGCCTTGCAGAACTCCATGATGTTCACGCCGTGCTGACCGAGCGCCGGACCCACGGGCGGCGCCGGGTTGGCCTGGCCCGCCTGGATCTGGAGCTTGATGATCCCGGCGATCTTCTTCTTCTTGGGAGGCATCTCTTTGTCCTTTTTCCTTCTCATCCGCGCACGCTGGACGCGCGGAAGTCTCATGTTCACGCGGCTCTCGCCGCGCTGGCGCCGGTCGTGTCAGCCGGCTGCCGGTGCGATGATCAGAGCTTCTCGACCTGGTTGAAGCCGAGCTCGACCGGGGTCTCGCGACCGAAGATCGAGACCAGCACCTTCACCTTGCGCTGCTCGGTGTTCACCTCGCTGATCGAGGCCGGCAGGGTGGCGAACGGGCCGTCCATGACGGTCACCGACTCGCCCACCTCGAAGTCCACCTCGACCAGGTTCGACGCGGCGGCCGCGGCGGCCTCCACGCTCTCGCCCGCAGCCGCGGCGGCCTTGGCGGCCTCCGCCTTGCGGACCTCGGCACGCGGCAGCAGGAACTGCACGACGTCCTTGAGGGCCAGCGGGGTGGGCCCGCCGGTGCCGACGAAGCCGGTCACACCCGGGGTGTTGCGGACGGCGCCCCACGACTCGTCGTTGAGCTCCATGCGCACCAGGATGTAGCCGGGCAGCACCTTGCGGTTGACCTTCTTGGGCTGGCCGTTCTTGATCTCGGTGACCTCTTCGGTCGGCACCTCGACCTGGAAGATGTAGTCGCCCACGTCCAGGTTCTGGACACGAGTCTCGAGATTGGTCTTCACCTTGTTCTCGTAGCCGGCGTAGGAGTGGATCACGTACCAGTCGCCGGGCTGGCGGCGCAGTTCGGCCTTGAGCTTGGCGACCGGATCCACGTCCTCCTCGGCCGGAGCAGCGTCGTCGGCCGCCGCGTCTGCGGCGTCGTCGGCCGGGGACTCGGCAGTGGCGTCGCCGGCGTCGACCGACTGCACCGCCTCGCCGGCGTCGGCCGCGGGGGCCTCCAGCGTCGCGTCACCGGTGTCCGGCGATTCGATCTCGTTCTCCGGGGTGCTCACTGCGCCCACGCTCCTTCATTGCTCACTGCGGGCCGGATGACCCGCCGATTCCTCGACTCAGCCGAAGACGGTCAGCATCAGCTTGGCGAAGCCGATGTCCAGACCGGCGATGATCGCGGTGATGATCACCACGAACACCAGCACGGCGATGCTGTAGTTGATCATCTCGCTGCGCGTCGGCCAGATGACCTTGCGTAACTCCCCGACCACCTGCTTGAGGAAGTTCCAGATCCGGACGAAGACGTTGCGGCTCTTCTCCGCTTCCTCCGACGGCCGATCGGCGACTGCCACCGAACCGCCGCTCTTCCCGGCACCACCCGCAGCACGCTCGCCGCGAGCCTTCCGCTTTCCGGAGGGACGCAGATCGCCTTTCTCGACGACCTCGATGTCGATGTCGGCGCCGGTGTCGTCTGCACCGTCGGCCGACGGCTCCTCCGGCTTGCCGGAAGCCTTGCGATCGCGCTTGGCCACTACCGATCCCTTCGTCTGCGTGTGCCGCACCCTGGATGAGGAACGGGTGTCCTACCGGGCACTAGGCGCAGGGGCGACAGGACTTGAACCTGCAACCTGCGGTTTTGGAGACCGCTGCTCTGCCAGTTGAGCTACGCCCCTTTGCGTCGGCCACGATGACCGACACCGTCCCAAGCCTAACAACACCAACGCGCCACCCTACGGGCAGCGCGCAAGTCTCGATGAAGCTCAGACTTCACTAGTGTAGAGCACGCCACCCGTCGGCAACAAAACGCGCGGTGCTCGCCCTGCGGTGCGCCCGCCCGGCGAGCGCACCGCGGGAGGCTCAGTTGAACTGCACGACGACCACGGCGCGGCCGAAGATCTTCCGCTCACCCTGTTTGGCGACCAGCGCGATGGTGCCGCGCCGGGTCGCCGGATCGAGCGATTTGATCTTGCCGGTGAAGTCGACGGCGGCGCTGTCGTCGGCGGGGACGTACACCGGGCTGGTGAAGCGGACGTGGTATTCGCAGAACGCGGCCGGGTCGCCGATGAACTCCGAGACGTAGGTGGCGCCCAGGCCCATCGTCTGCATGCCGTGCGCCACCACCCCGTCCATGCCGGCCGCGGCCACCACGTGCTCGGAGAAGTGGATCGGGTTGGGGTCGCAGGCCACACCGGCGTAGTTCACCAGGTTGCCCCGGGTGAGCTCGAAGCGTTTGGCTGGCAGCGTCTGGCCCACCGTCAGCGAGTCGAAGTCGATCGCCGAGTAGGCGCCGGGCCGCTGAACCGGATCGGCGATGTCGTAGCGGCCGCCCTTGCGGTCGACGGTCCTGCCCGGGTCGCCGGTGGCGTCCACCTTCATCATCACGTGGTCGAGCGAGTCCTCGACCTCCGGATCGACCTGCATGCCCGGGCGGGCCGCCAGCGACGTCCAGGTGGTCATCACCGGCTCGTCGTGCTGGTTCCAGATGATGTTCTTGGTGACCATCAGGTCGATGGTCTCCGGGCTGGTGACGTGCCGGAACGAGTCCAGCGAGACGTCGCAGACCAGGCGGTCGCCGACCTTCATCGGCTGGTGGTAGACCAGCCGCTGGTCGGTCTGCATGATCTGCCACAGGTCGTAGCCGGTGACGACCTCCTCGAAGAGCTTGCGCTGGGCGATGATGCCGAGCACCGAGACGAAGGTGGGGGCGGCGATCAGGCCGTCGTGGCCGGCGGCCTGCGCGGCGGCCTCGCTCCAGTGCGTGGGGTGCGCGTCCTGCACGGCCAGCGCGTGCTTGCGGACCTCTTCACGGCCCACCTCGTAGTAGTCGTCGACGGTGTAGTGGTAACCCACCAGCGACTGGGTCTGCTCGGCGATCTCGTCGGGGGTGAGGGCTCCCGACCCGAGCCGGTCCAGACTGTCCTTCAGCACCGCATCGTCCAGTTCAGACATCAACACTCCTGTCTCCGGCCGCGCCGGCCGTTGGCGCGGGGACGGGCTGAAGGTCCCTCGTCGCGCCGATCCTGCATCTCAGAACAACCTAGGAGATTCTTCTCCCGCACGCGGCGCACTACCAAATCAAGCGGGCCACTTCACACAGAAGTGGCCCGCTTGAGGGAGTTCGTCGTCGGCCGCACAGCGGCCTGGATCACCGAGTGATCAGCGCGATTCCTTGTGCGCCTGGTGCGTGCCGCAGTTCGGGCAGAACTTGCGCAGCTCGAGGCGATCCGGGTCGTTCCGGCGATTCTTCTTGGTGATGTAGTTGCGGTGCTTGCACACCTCGCACGCCAAGGTGATCTTGGGGCGAACATCCGTCGAGGAAGCCACTTTCTTGCCTACTTTCGCGTCTTGGAAGTTCAGTTCGGCCGCTGGCGTGGCCCAGGCGGGCGGGCGCACCGAGCAGCAGCCGAACTTCCGTAGCGGTGGGGGGACTCGATCCCCCGACCTCACGATTATGAGTCGTGCGCTCTAACCAGCTGAGCTACACCGCCCTGTCGGCGCCCACGCGCTGCGCGCGTGAGCACCAAGCGAGCCCCCTGACGGAATCGAACCGTCGACCTTTTCCTTACCATGGAAACGCTCTGCCGACTGAGCTAAGGGGGCGTATCCTCGACCTCCACCTCGCGGTGTTGGCCAGAAGCCTTCACGAGATTACACACGAGTCCTCCGGATGACCAAAACGCCTGGTCACGACCGATCGTCTCATCTGTCTTCGCGTGGTGGCAGATGTAGGATTCGAACCTACGTAGCTTGCGCGACGGATTTACAATCCGCTCCCTTTGGCCGCTCGGGCAATCTGCCGTGTCACCGGTGAGGGCAACGGGAGAAAGAATACAACGATCGGCCGGGGTGGGTACAAATCGCCTGGTCAGAGCGTCGCCCGAAATGAGGCCGACGATCCCCGCGAGCGCCGCGCCGGTGATGGCCTAGGGTTGTGCGCATGGCAGATTCTTCGTTTGACGTGGTGAGCAAGGTCGATCGCCAGGAGGTCGACAACGCCGTCAACCAGGCCGGCAAGGAGCTCTCGCAGCGCTACGACTTCCGCGGCACCAACACCACCATCGCGCGGTCCGGCGAGGAGGCGATCGTGATCACCTCCGACGCGGAGGAGCGGGCACTGGCCGGGCTGGAGGTGTTCAAGGAGAAGCTCATCCGCCGGGACATCTCGCTCAAGGCGCTCGACGCCGGCGATCCGGTGGCCTCGGGCAAGCAGTTCAAGATCACCGGCACCATCACCGAGGGCATCGACTCCGAGCACGCCAAGAAGATCTCCAAGAAGATCCGCGACGAGGGCCCCAAGGGCGTCAAGGCGCAGATCCAGGGCGACGAGCTGCGCGTCTCGTCCAAGAAGCGCGACGACCTGCAGGCCGTGATCGCGCTGCTCAAGGGTGAGGACTTCGGGATCGCCCTGCAGTTCGTCAACTACCGCTGAGGCCTCCGCCCCACCGACTCGGGTCTACCCCACCGACTATTCGGCGGGGCGGACCCGAGTAGGTAGGGCGGAACCGAGTCGGCAGGGCCGAACCGTCAGTGGGTCTGGGCGGCGGAGGGATCCGGTGCGACGGTGCGCGCGGTGAAGTCGCGGACCTCGCGGTAGGTCCGCACCGAGGCCTCGGCCCAGGGCATCAGGATCGGATAGACGTGGAACATGCCCGGCTCCTCGAGGCCGATCACGTCCACGCCGGCGTCGGCGAGCCGGGCGACGAAGTCCGCGATGCCGTCGCGGAACATCTCGTCGCGGCCCCAGGAGACCAGGGTGGGCGGAAACCACTCCGGATCGGTGTCGCTGCGCACCGGGGAGACGCGCTCGTCGTCGGGCGAGATCCCTTTCAGGTAGGGGGTCACCGGGATGTTCCACGGCAGCACGTCGTACGGGGCGTTCTCGGTGATCGACGGATAGTCCAGCACCAGATCCACCTGCGGGGAGAAGAGCACCATCCCGGCCGGCATCGGCTCGCCGTCCTCGTGCAGACGGCCGATCAGCGACACGGCCAGTCCACCGCCGCCCGAGTCGCCGGCCACCACCAGGTGCTGCGGATCCACACCGCGGACCAGCAGCCCGTGATAGACACGAGCGGCGTCGTGCACACCGGCGGGGAACGGATACTCCGGGGCCTTGCGGTAGTCGACGACGAAGACCTCCGCACCGGTCACCCGCACCAGCGAGGCCACGAACGCCGAATACATCATCGGGGTGGTGCCCACGTAGCCGCCGCCCGGCAGGTAGAGCAGGGTGGCACCGATGCTCTCGCGCCGCTCCGGCTGGCGCACATAACTCTCCGAGCTGGCCCGGGCCCGGCACCAGACACCGGGCACACCGGCGATGACGTCCTCGGTGAGCTCGACGTCGTTGAGCAGTTCCACGATCGGCGACATCACCACCCGGCAGAGGTCGTCGATGACCCGCTCCACCGACCGGAACTCGTCGATCGGCAGACCGCTCAGGTAGCCCATGAACGAGCGGATCGTCTGGCGGGTCACCGCCTGCCCGATGTTCCCGGCCACCCGCGACGGCCCCTCCCAGGGGCGGCGGAACGGCACCTGGGCGAGCCCGGTGAGCATGCTGCCGGCCAGTCCGGCCATGCTCAGCGCGGTGACCGGCGCCGACGCGGTCTGCACCTCCGGACGCTTCGCCATCACCATGGCCGCCAGTCTAGCGACGGCCCCGGACCGACCCCCGGACCCGCGCGTTCACCTCACACGCGGCAATCTCACACGCGGCTACCTCACACGTAGCGCTGACCGCCGTTGTTCGCCATCGCGTGCAGCCGCGCGATGCGGTCCGCGGTGGGCGGATGGGTGGAGAACAGCTTCGACAGCTTCTCCCCCGCCCGGAACGGGCTCTCGATCATCATGTGCGACTGAGTGGTGAGCTCCGGGGTGGGCGGCAGCGGGGCCGCCTGCACGCCGCCGGAGATCTTCTCCAGCGCCGACGCCAGCGCCAGCGGATCGCCGCTCAGTTCGGCGCCGGACTCGTCGGCCTGGTACTCGCGGGCCCGGGACACGGTCATCTGGATCAGGCTCGCCGAGAGCGGACCGAGGATCGCGATCAGGATCATGGCCAGCGGGCTGGGACCGTTGTTGCGGTTGCCGCCGAAGGCGCCCATCCACATCGCCATATTGGCCAGGCCGGAGATCACCGCGGCCATCGCCCCGGCCACCGAGCTGATCAGGATGTCACGGTTGTAGACGTGCGAGAGCTCATGGCCGAGCACCGCCCGCAGCTCGCGCTCGTTGAGCAGCTGCAGGATTCCCGACGTACAGCACACCGCGGCGTTCTTCGGGTTGCGGCCGGTCGCGAAGGCGTTCGGCGACTCGGTGGGGCTGATGTACAGGGCCGGCATCGGCTGGTTGGCGGTGGTCGAGAGCTCCCGCACCATGGCGTACAGCTGCGGGGCCTCCACCTCGCTCACCGGCTGTGCGTGCATGGCCTTGAGCGAGAGCTTCGCGCTGTTGAAGTAGGCGTAGGCGTTGGTGGCCACCGCGATCACGATCGAGAAGATCAGGATGGTGCGGTTCCCGAAGGCGGCACCGATGCCGACGATGATCGCCGACATCAACCCCATCAGGGCGGCGGTCTTCAAGCCGTTGAACGAATGCATGACTCCCCTAGGTAGTCCGTCTTCCGCACATTGTCTCACTTGCGCGGGTCTCTACCGGGTCAACGTCGCACCGCCCCGCGGAGTTCCCCCGGAGGCAGGTGACGGCCGTCGCCGCCGACGACAAGAGGGTCCGGGTCAGCCGACGCGTTCGACGGTGTAGTCGACGAGCGAGGCGAAAGCGGTGCGGGCCGGACCGGCCGGCAGCGTCGCCAGCTCCTCGTGAGCCTGCGCGGCCATGTCGGCCAGGCGCCGGCGGGCCCGGACCATCCCGTCCGAGGCCACCAGCAGCTCCAGCGCCTCGGTCACCTCGGCGTCGTCGGTCAGCGGCCGGGCGGCGCCGTCGCCGTCGAGCAGCAGCTCCCGCAGCCGCGCGCCGGTCGGCCCGTCCTCGGCGATCGCGTACAGCACCGGCAGGGTGTGCACGCCCTCGCGCAGATCGGTGCCCGGGGTCTTGCCGGAGTCGCCGGTCACCGAGGCGATGTCGATGATGTCGTCGGACACCTGGAAGGCGACGCCGACGATGTCGCCGATGCGGGACAGGCTCTGCACGGCCTCCGGCGAGGCGCCGGCGGTCATCGAACCGAAGCGGGCGGCGGCGGCGATCAGCGAACCGGTCTTCTCCCACACCACCCGCAGGTAGTGGTCGATCGGGTCGGCGCCGCGGGCGCCCACCGTCTCGCGCATCTGGCCGGTGACCAGTTCGGCGAAGGTCTCGGCGATGATCCGCACGAAGTCCGGCCCCAGGGTGGACACCAGCCGGGAAGCGCGGGCGAACAGGAAGTCACCGGCCAGGATGGCCACCGAATTGCTCCACCGGGCGTTGGCGCTCTGCGCGCCGCGCCGCAGCGTCGCCTCGTCCATGACGTCGTCGTGGTACAGGGTGGCCAGGTGGATCATCTCCACCACGGTGGCCGCGGTGATCACCGGCTCGCCGGCCGGCTCGGGACCGAAGTGCGAGGCGAGCACGGCGAACATCGGGCGGAAGCGCTTGCCCCCGGCCTTGGCCAGGTGGGTGGCGGCCTCCGTCAGGATCTCGTCACCACTCGACAGTTCGGTGAGCAGCAGGTCTTCCACGCGCGCCAGCGCGTCGGCGACACCGGCGGCGAACTCCCCTTCCCCCAGGTCCAGTCCGGCGAATGTGGTCTTCACGTCGTGGCGTCCGATCTTCCCTCTCGCCCGCGGGTGCGGGACCGGCTTGGCCGAGCTCGCCGGGTTCGGCGGTCGGCGACACCAGAAGCGTAGCCGGAAGCGGCCACAGACATAATTGTCGGGTGACCAGTCCGACAGCCGACGCCGCCCTTCCCCGCTCCGCCGACGTCCTGGTGGTGGGCGCCGGACCGGCCGGGGCCTCGGCCGCCGCGCACGCCGCCGCCGGCGGCGCCGACGTGGTGCTGCTCGACGCCGCCCGCTTCCCGCGGGACAAGACCTGCGGCGACGGTCTGACTCCACGCGCCGTCGCCGCCCTCGACGGGCTCGGCATGGGCGGTTTTCTGGCCGACCGCCCGCGTATCCGCGGTCTGGCGCTGCACGGCTGGGGTGCGAGCCAGCAGGTGCCCTGGCCGGCCTCGGACCGGTTCGGGCGGTACGGCAGCGCGGTGGCGCGCACCGAACTCGACGATGCGATCCGGCGTTTCGCCGTCGACGCCGGCGCCCGGATGGTCGAGGGCGCCAAGGCCGTCGACGTCGAACGCAGCGGGGACCGGATCGCCGAGGTGACCGTCAGCCGCGGCGGCCAGACCGGCCGGATCCGGGTGGACCAGGTGATCGTCGCCGACGGGGTGCGCTCCGGGCTGGGCAAGGTCCTGGGCCGGACCTGGCATCGGGACACCGCCTACGGGGTGGCCGCCCGCTCCTATGCGGCGTCCGGCTGCTCCGGCAGCGAGTGGATGTGCTCGCACCTGGAACTGCGCGACCCCGACGGGGAGCTGCTGCCCGGCTACGGCTGGGTCTTCCCGCTCGGCGACGGCACGGTGAACGTGGGCGTGGGAGCGCTGGCGACGGCCAAACGCCCGGCGTCGATGGCGCTGCGCCCGATCCTCGAGCACTACGCGCGCATGGTCACCGACGAATGGCGGCTGACCGGGTCGCCGCAGCGGGTCGCCTCGGCGCTGCTGCCGATGGGCGGCGCGGTGTCCGGGGTGGCCGGACCGAACTGGATGCTGATCGGCGACGCGGCCGCCTGCGTGAATCCGCTCAACGGCGAGGGCATCGACTACGCCCTGGAGACCGGACGGATGGCGGTGGAACTGATCGCCGACGCCGCCGATCCCACCCGGGCCTGGCCGGCGCTGCTCTCCGCCGAGTACGGGCTCGCGTTCGCGGCGGCCCGGCGCGCCGCCGGGCTGCTCACCATGCCGCAGACGGTGCCGGTGCTGGGCCGTCCCGGAATCCGGTCCGCCCGGCTGATGGCGCTGGTGGTGCGGGTGATGGGCAATCTGCTCACCCCCGACGACACCGATCTGATCGCGCGCGCCTGGCGCGGTGCGGGGGCCGCCGTCACCCGTTTCGAGGATCGGCCGCCGTTCCAGTGACCCTCGGCGCGGCCGGTCAGACGGCGACGGCGGAGTGGATGGCGGCGATGCCGCCGGTGAGGTTCTGCCAGTGCACGTCGCCGAAACCGGCCTCGCCGATCAGCTGCGCCAGCCCGGCCTGATCGGGCCAGGCCCGGATCGACTCGGCGAGATAGACGTAGGCCGCCGGGTTGCTCGACACCTTGGTCGCCACCGTCGGCAGGGCCTTCATCAGGTACTCCATGTAGACCGTCTTGAACGGGCCGAAGGTGGGCGTGGAGAACTCGCAGATCGCCAGCCGCCCGCCGGGCTTGAGCACCCGGCGCAGCTCGGAGAGGGCCAGCGGCACGTCGTTGACGTTGCGCAGCCCGAACGAGATGGTGGCGGCGTCGAAGCTGTCGGCGGCGAACGGCAGGTGCAGGGCGTCGGCGGCCACCTTGGGCACCTCGCGGTTCGCGCCGGCCCGCAGCATCCCGCGCGAGAAGTCGGCGGCGATGCAGAACGCCCCGGAGGCGGCGAGCTCCTCGGTGGAGACGGCGGTGCCGGCCGCCAGATCGAGCACCACGTCGCGCGGACGCAGTGCGAGCGCCTTGCGGGTGGCCTTGCGCCACCGGCGATCCTGTGCGAAGGAGAGCACGGTGTTGGTGAGGTCGTAGCGACGGGCCACCCCGTCGAACATCTCCGCGACCTCGGACGGATCCTTGGCGAGGGTGGCGCGGGAACCGGAGGTCTCGGGGCGATCGGTCATGCCGACGAGCCTAGGGCATGGTCGCGGAGCTCCCCTGCGCGGCGCCGCATCCGGCGGCTCGTCTCGGCCACGGCGAACAGCAGCACGATCGACACCGCCCAGCCCAGCCCGATGATCGACAGCCCCGGCAGCACGGAGAGGGTGGCGTTGCGGTCGGCCGGCCGAGCCAGATCGTCGGGGTCGGTGACGTCGTAGTCCACCAGGATGCGCTGTCCGGCCTCGAGCTCGGTGGGATAGAGCAGGCCGAACTTGGGGTTGCGCAGCACCCCGTCGGGGGTGAAGAAGGTGACGTTGGCGCGCCAGCGGTCGGCGGAGATGACGTCGGCGACGGCGGTGGCCTTGTTCTGGTCGATCTTCCGGTCGTTGTTGTAGGCGCCGAGGATGATGATGACCCCGATGAGGGTGGCGAGCAGCCCGATCGACAGCACGCCGATCTGCACGCGTCGCTGAATCACCGGGTCCATGCGGTCAGGATAGTCGCCGGCCGCCGCCGCCCCACCGGCGCTCAGCCGATGCGCGCGGCGATCCGCTGGTGCAGGGCCCGCAACGGCTCCCGGGCGGTGGCCACCTCGAGCACCTCGATACCTCCGGGCGGGATGGGCGCGCCCAGGGCGGCGGGCAGTCCGGCGACGTCGACGCGGGCGAAGGGAATCCCGAAGCCGGCGCACAGGGCGGCCAGGTCGGTGCGGTGCGGGGTGCCGAAGATCCGTTCGGCCACCCCGCGGTAGTCGCCCGACGAGAACCGCGGATCGCCCTGTTCGAGCAGCCCGAAGATGCCGCCGCCGTCGTCGTTGGCCACGACGATGCGCAGCCAGCGCGGCCGCGGCTCGTCGGGGCCGATGATCAGGCCGGTCGCGTCGTGGACAAAGGTGAGATCCCCGAAGAGCGCGATGGTGCGCGCGGAGGTGTCCGCGGCGGCCAGGGCGGCGCCCAGGGCCGTGGAGTTGGCGCCGTCGATCCCGGCCACCCCGCGGTTGGAGAGCACCCGCACCCCCGGCGCGAGCCGGCCGGCCAGGGCCACGTCCCGGATCGGATTGGAGGCGCCGAGCACCAGCTGGTCGCCGTCGGCGGCGGCGACCGCGACCGCGCGGGCCACGTGCAGGCCGGTCGTGGGGCCGGGGGCGTCGAGCTCACCGGCCACCGCCCCGAGCACCTCGGCCTGGCGCTGCGCGCAGCGGGCCAGCCAGTCCGGGCTCGGATCGCCCAGGCCGAGTGCGCGGGTGCCGGTGGCGTAGACGTTGCCGCTCACATCCGGCCAGCGCGGGCCGGTGGTGAGGGCGTAGACGCACACCTGAGGGTCGGCGAGCAGCCGGGAGACGGAGCGGTGCAGAGTGGGCCGGCCGCAGATGACGGCCTGCTGGGGGCGCAGGCCGTCGAGGGCGAGCGGATGCAGCGGGGTGTCCGGCTGCGGGGCGGTGGGCTCGGCGACCGTCGGGATCCCGGCCAGCTCCGGGTGGCGGCCCGAGCCGTGCCCGGCGATCACCACGGTGTCGCGGGAGAGGTCGATCTCGACCGGGATATCGAGCCGGCTGGCCGGTGCCGCCGTCCACGGCTGGTCACCGGGCCGCCCGGCGAAGCGGCCGCCGGCCAGCTCGGCCAGTGCGGCGCGCGGATCGTCGCCGGCGTCGGGGACCAGCGGTTCGCGCAGCGGGATGTCGAACTGGACCGGTCCGGCATTGCCGGTGCGTGCACCGCGGGCGGCGGCGAGCACCCGCCCGACCGCCGAACGCCACTGCGAGTTGGTGTCGAGGTCCTCCTCGGCCAGGCCCAGGCTGATCGCGGCCCGCACCTGGGTGCCGAAGATCCCGAACTGTTCGACGGTCTGGTTGGCCCCGGAGCCCAGCAGCTCGTAGGGCCGGTTGGCGCTGATCACGACCAGCGGGACGCGGGCGTAGTTCGCCTCGAAGACGGCCGGGCTCATATTGGCCACGGCGGTGCCGGAGGTCATCACGATGGGCACCGGACGCGACGAGGCGACGGCCAGCCCGAGGGCCAGATAGCCGGCGGACCGCTCGTCGATCCGCACGTGCAGCCGCAGCCGGCCGGCGGCGTCGGCGGCGTGCAGGGCGAAGGCCAGGGGCGCGTTCCGCGAACCGGGGCACAGAACCGCGTCGCGCACTCCCCCGCGGACCAGTTCATCGACGATCACACGCGCTTGCAGGGTCGACGGATTCACCCGACCCAGCCTAGGCCACGTGCGGCGGATGGCTGATCGCGGGAGCGTCGCGCCCGGGTGGTCGATAGACTCGCCGTATGAGTCGCGAATTCGACATCGTGGTCTACGGAGCCACGGGTTTCGTGGGCGAATTGACCGCCCGCTATCTGGCCGAGAAGGCCCCCGACGGCACCCGGATCGCGCTGGCCGGACGCAGCGAGACCAAACTCGCCGCCACCCGCCGCCGGCTGCCCGAGCGGGCGGCCTCCTGGCCGCTGGTGATCGCCGACGCACAGTCCCCGGCCTCCCTCGACGCGCTGTGCGCCCGCACCCGGGTGGTCTGCACCACGGTTGGCCCGTACCTGCGCTACGGCGAGAACCTGGTGGTGGCCGCCGCCTCGGCCGGCACCGACTACGTGGACCTGACCGGGGAGGTGCCGTTTGTGCACTTCTCCATCGCCAAGGCCGACGAGACGGCCCGCGCCACCGGCGCCCGGATCGTGCACTCCTGCGGATTCGATTCGGTCCCTTCGGATCTGGGCGCCTTCGTGCTCTACCAGGCGGTCACCGAGGCCGACGCCGGCGAGCTCACCGACACCACCATGGTGCTCACCTCGATGCGCGGCGGACTCTCGGGCGGCACCGTCGACTCCATGCGGGTGATCGCCGAACAGGCCAAGGACGCCGGCACCCGGCAGCTGCTGCTGAACCCGCAGGCCCTCTCCGGGAGTCCGGGCGAGACGCCGAGCGCCGAGATGAGTTCCGAGCCGAGCGACATCGCGCCGGTGGACGCCAAGAAGGTGGACCCCTCGCTGCGCGGCACCCTGGCACCGTTCTTCATGTCCTCGTACAACACCCGGGTGGTGCGCCGGTCCAACGCCCTGCTCGACGGCGCCTACGGGGCCGGCTTCCGCTATCAGGAGGCGATGGCGGTCGGCTCGGTGCCGGGTCTGTCGACCGTGCTCGCCGGTCTGGTGTCGGTGGGCACCGGCGCCTTCCTGGGCGCCATGAGCTTCCGTCCCACGCGTTCGCTGCTCGACCGGGTCCTGCCCAAGCCGGGCCAGGGGCCGAGCGAACAGTCACGCAACGCCGGACATTTCGTCACCCAGACGTTCACCCGGACCAGCACCGGGCGCCGGTTCCGGTCGCAGATGCGCGCGAGCGGCGACCCGGGCTACAAGGCCACCGCGGTGATGCTCGGCGAGAGCGCTCTGGCACTGGCGCTCGACCGCGACCGGCTGCCCGAGCACTCCGGGGTGCTCACCCCGGCCGTGGGGATCGGGGAGGTCCTGGTGGACCGGCTGCGGACCGCCGGCTTCGTCATCGAGGCGCACGAGCTGCACTGAGTCGTCGCCGTGCACGAGCGGCACGGCACTGCACGGCGCCCCGGCCCGGTCTCAGGGCTGGCCCGGGCGCAGCGTGATGAAGAGCGCGTCGAGGTCGGCGCAGAGCCGGTCGCCGTCGTGCAGACTGCCCTTGACGAAGAGTTTGCGGCCGGAGCTCTCCGCCTCGTCCACCCAGGTCCTGAGTTCGAGCGGGGTGTTGAGCGGAGTGATGGAGCGGTAGTTCACCTTCAGGTAGGCGGTGCGGCAGATGCCCTTGCAGTACAGGGCCGAGGCCATGCCGCCGAGATCGTCGAAGGCCAGCGCCACCTGACCGCCGTGCGCCGCACCGTTGCCGCCGAGGTGATAGGTGCGGAAGGTGACCGCGGCCCTCACCCCGTGCGCACCGGCGTCGGCCACCTCGTACGGCGGCAGGGTGATGTTGCCGCGGGCCGGCAGATCCACCCGGGTGCCCGACGGGGTGTTCCACTCGTCCACCTGCACCGTGTCGAGCGCGGCGTTGAGACGACGCAGCCCGGCGATCACCTCGTCGGCCACCTCCGGCGTCGGCGAGGCCAGCCGCACCTTGTCCATGAAGGTGCGGACCTGCTCGATCATCTCCGGGTAGTGCGGCCCGCCGCGCTCGGTGGTGACCAGGAAGTCGGGCCAGAAGCCGCCCTCGTGCGCCACCGGTTCCGCCGCCGCGTTCTGCTGATCGTCCATCGGTCCAATGTATCGCCCCGCACGGGGCCGCACCGCAACCAGTCCCCGCACGCCATCGGGTCCCGACCGCGATTAGGGTCTGTAGCCATGACCGCTGGCAATCCGTTCGACCCGACCGCCTGGCGCACCGTCGCCGGCTTCGAGGACCTCACCGACATCACGTACCACCGGCACACCGGCCCGGGCCGCGCCAACGGCATCGTGCGGGTGGCCTTCGACCGGCCGGAGGTGCGCAACGCCTTCCGCCCGCACACCGTCGACGAGCTGTACCGGGTGCTCGACCACGCCCGCCGCTCCCCCGACGTGGGCACCGTGCTGCTGACCGGGAACGGCCCGAGCCCCAAGGACGGCGGCTGGGCGTTCTGCAGCGGCGGCGATCAGCGGATCCGCGGCCGCTCCGGCTACCAGTACGCCACCAGCCACGACGACGATGTGACCGCCGCCGGTGCCGAGGGCGTCGATCAGGCCCGGGTCAAGGCCGAGGGCGGACGGCTGCACATCCTGGAGGTGCAGCGGCTGATCCGCACCATGCCCAAGGTGGTCATCGCCGTGGTGAACGGCTGGGCGGCCGGCGGCGGGCATTCGCTGCACGTGGTGTGCGATCTGACCCTCGCCTCCCGCGAACACGCCCGGTTCAAGCAGACCGACGCCGACGTGGGCTCCTTCGACGCCGGCTACGGTAGCGCCTACCTGGCCAAGCAGGTGGGCCAGAAGTTCGCCCGGGAGATCTTCTTCCTCGGCGACGCCTACGACGCGCAGACCATGCATGCGATGGGTGCGGTGAACCGGGTGGTCGACCACGCCGACCTGGAGGCCACCGCCATCGACTGGGCCCGGACCATCAACGGCAAGTCGCCGACGGCGCAGCGGATGCTCAAGTTCGCGTTCAACCTGACCGACGACGGATTGATGGGCCAGCAGGTCTTCGCCGGCGAGGCCACCCGGCTGGCGTACATGACCGACGAGGCCGTCGAAGGCCGCGACGCCTTCCTGGAGAAGCGCGAGCCGGATTGGGACGACTTCCCCTACTACTACTGATCCCCTCGCTGCTGCTGAGCGCCTGAACGAAAACTTTGGCTGCTTAACCGACCTCTGGGGTCGGTTAAGCAGCCAAAGTTTTCGCGCTTAGGTAGTGCCACCTGCCTGCGGCGGTCAGCCGGGCCGGCGCTGCAGTCTGGCGAGGGCCCTACGGAGCGGGGGGGCGGGCCGGTAGCGGGTGCAGCCGCCGCCGGTGCACAGCGCACAGTCGGTACCGCGCCGGTAGTGTTCGTGTGCGGACCGCTCGTGTCCGCAGATGCATTGCCTCACGCGAACGAATCTACCGGTCCCCCACGACGTTCCAGATCGCAACGGATCGGCCCGCCGGACGCCGCCGCAGGTCGGTATGAACGATCTACCCCGGTCAGCCGATGATCTCGGCCAGCACCCGCATGTCCTCGACCCGCTGCGCATGCGTGGCCGCCGCCGGCGAGCCCAGGATCACGCCCACCCCGGCTCCGCGGAAGGCCTCCACCCGCTCGGCCACCTCGCTGCGTGGCCCCACCAGGCTCATCGCCCGGATCAGATCCTCCGGTACCGCCGCGGCCGCCTCGGCCTTGCGCCCGTCGAGATACAGATCCTGGATCAGCTTGGCCTCCTCGACGTAGCCGTAGCGCTGCACCAGGGTGTTGTAGAAGTTCTTTCCGCGGGCGCCCATCCCGCCGATATACAGCGCCGCCTGGTGCCGCACCAGGGCCAGCGCGTTGTCGATCTGCTCCTGGTCCTCGGTGATCAGCGCCGTCGCCTGCACCACGAT
>NZ_JBJURU010000010.1:133584-197419 GCF_046098115.1 Gordonia sp. VNK21
ACCGACGAATTGGCTGGGGTCTCCAGCCAATTCGTCGGTTTCAAAAGCAAGTCCGCGAGTCGTCGTCGCTCCCCTAGTCATCATCATCCCCTTCAGCAGGGTTAGGCCGAGCGCGAAGAGGTCCTTCCGCAGCGCCGGAAGCTGCCGGAGCAGCCAGTACATGCGGTCGGCCCACCGGAGCGGCCGCTTCTGGACGACCGGGTAGTTAGGCAGCAGCCAGTCCAACTTGCGCTTGAACTCGTAGGCGACGCGGCAGCCGCTGAACGGCAACTACCAGGCCCGGGTCAGCTACCGCCACCGGAGGTCCAGCCGCACCAGCTGGTGGGCCAAGTGGCGTGGGTAGCGTACGTACCAGACGCGCAGCATCCGCAGCGGCTCCTTCTTCTAGAGGGCCCGCTTGAAGACCGGGTGGACGAACCGGTCCATCCGCGATGGCATCGGCCGCAGCTTCCTCGGGTGCAGCCGCAGCCAGACGAACTTGGCCCGCACAAGCGCCCTCCGGCGCGAGCCGGATTGGGACGACTTCCCCTACTACTACTGATCCCCTCGCTGCTGCTGAGCGCCTGAACGAAAACTTTGGCTGCTTAACCGACCTCTGGGGTCGGTTAAGCAGCCAAAGTTTTCGCGCTTAGGTAGTGCCACCTGCCTGCGGCGGTCAGCCGGGCCGGCGCTGCAGTCTGGCGAGGGCCCTACGGAGCGGGGTGGCGGGCCGGTAGCGGGTGCAGCCGCCGCCGGTGCACAGCGCACAGTCGGTACCGCGCCGGTAGTGTTCGTGTGCGGACCGCTCGTGTCCGCAGATGCATTGCCTCACGCGAACGAATCTACCGGTCCCCCACGACGTTCCAGATCGCAACGGATCGGCCCGCCGGACGCCGCCGCAGGTCGGTATGAACGATCTACCCCGGTCAGCCGATGATCTCGGCCAGCACCCGCATGTCCTCGACCCGCTGCGCATGCGTGGCCGCCGCCGGCGAGCCCAGGATCACGCCCACCCCGGCTCCGCGGAAGGCCTCCACCCGCTCGGCCACCTCGCTGCGTGGCCCCACCAGGCTCATCGCCCGGATCAGATCCTCCGGTACCGCCGCGGCCGCCTCGGCCTTGCGCCCGTCGAGATACAGATCCTGGATCAGCTTGGCCTCCTCGACGTAGCCGTAGCGCTGCACCAGGGTGTTGTAGAAGTTCTTTCCGCGGGCGCCCATCCCGCCGATATACAGCGCCGCCTGGTGCCGCACCAGGGCCAGCGCGTTGTCGATCTGCTCCTGGTCCTCGGTGATCAGCGCCGTCGCCTGCACCACGATGCTCAGCTCACCGAGCTCCGGGTCACGCTTGGCCTTCCCGGCGGCCAGCGCATCGCCGAAGGCGGCGGCGACGTGCTCCGGATGGAACAGGAACGGCTGGAACTCCTCGAACTTCTCGGCGGCCAGCTCCACGTTCTTCGGTCCGATCGCCGCCAGCAGCATCGGAATCCGCTCACGCACAGGATGGTTGATGATCTTCAGCGCCTTGCCCAGGCCACTGCCGCCGTCCTCCTCGGTCAGCGGCAGCGAGTAGTGCTTACCCCGGTACTCGGTGGGCTCGCGACGCCAGATCATCCGGCAGATGTCGGCGTGCTCACGCGCCCGGCCCAGCGGGTAGTCGTACTTGACGCCGTGGAAGCCCTCGATCACCTGAGGGCCGGAGGCGCCGATGCCCAGGATCATCCGGCCGCCCGAGATGTAGTCCAGGCCGGCCGCCGTCATCGCCAGGTTGGACGGGGTGCGTGAGTACATCGGCAGGATGCCGGTCTGCAGTTCCATGGTGTCGGTCCGCGCGGCGATATAGCCGAGCTGCGAGACCGCATCGAAGCTGTACGCCTCGGGCACAGTCACCCGGGCCACCCCCACCGCCTCGAAGTCGCGCAGGTTCTCGATGGTCTCGCGGAAGTCGCCCGCATAGTTGATCGGCATTCCCAGTTTCATCGGCATGCGGGCGATTCTGCCACTGGACACAGCGATACCCCACCGTGGCCCGTGTCACAGCTCCGACGGCCCGCTGTTCACCTTCTGGACACCCGCCGGACGACCCCGCGAAAGACCCCATGACGACGCTCTCCCAACGTATGGATGAACACTGCATGAACAGCACTCACGAGAAGGAAAACATGCAGGTCACAAGTAGGAATAGGATCAGCCCGGAAATTGACGGCCCAGCCGGGGAAACCGTCATAGTTAAGCCATGAGCGCAGAGATGCTGATCCTGGTGCTGCTGATCATCACCGCACTGGGATTCGACTTCACCAACGGCTTCCACGACACCGGTAATGCGATGGCCACGTCCATCGCCACCGGCGCCCTCAAGCCCAAGCTGGCGGTCAGCCTGGCCGCAGTCCTGAACCTGGTCGGCGCCTTCCTCTCCGTGGAGGTGGCCGCCACAATCACCAAAGACGTCCTGAAGATCCAGGAGACCTCCGGCGCCGGCAAGGGCGAACTGGTCGGCGGCCTCGACTCGTCGACGGCGCTGACGATCATCTCCGCCGGCCTGATCGGCGCCATCCTGTGGAATCTGTTCACCTGGCTGTTCGGTCTGCCGTCGAGCTCCTCGCACGCCCTCTTCGGCGGGCTGATCGGCTCCGGTCTGGCCGCGCTCGGCAGCTCCGGCGTCAACTGGCACGGTGTGCTCGGCAAGATCATCGTGCCGGCGCTCTTCGCCCCGGTGATCGCCTGCGTCGTCGCCTCGGTCGGCACTCTGCTCATCTACGCCATCACCAAGACCATCAGTGAGAAGCGCAAGGACGGCGGCTTCCGGGCCGGTCAGATCGCCACCGCCTCGCTGGTGGCGCTCGCGCACGGCACCGGCGACGCCCAGAAGACGATGGGTGTGATCGCGCTGGCGCTGATCGCCACCAACCACCTCGACGCCTCCACCGTCAGCCACGGCCTGCCGATCTGGATCATCGTCTCCTGTGCCCTGGCCATCGCTCTGGGCACCTACCTGGGCGGCTGGCGGATCATCCGCACCCTGGGCAAGGGCCTGGTGGAGATCAAGGCCCCGCAGGGCATGGCCGCCGAGGCCTCGTCGGCCGCGATCATCCTGACCTCGTCGGCCGCCGGCATGGCGCTGTCGACCACTCACGTGGCCACCGGCTCGATCCTCGGCACCGGCCTGGGCAAGAAGGACGCCGAGGTGCGCTGGTCGGTGGCGGGCCGGATGGCCGTCGCCTGGATCACCACGCTCCCGGCCGCCGCACTGGTCGGCGCGCTCTGCTTCTGGCTCGCGAACTCGATCGGTGGCGCCGGCGGCGCGATCGTCATCTTCATCCTGCTGGCACTGGCCTCGGGCTACATGTACTGGCGCTCGCGGCTGGCCAAGGTGGACGCGTCCAACGTCAACGCCGACTGGGACGAGGAGAACAACTCGGTGATCCCGGTGTCGCTCGACGACGCCCCCGCCCACTCCGACGGCACTCCGGCCGCCTCGGCCTGACCGCCCACCACGAAAGGAATCGACCATGGACATCGTCGAATCGATCATCCGGGTGCTGGCCGTCGGCCTGGTCCTCGGCGCGGGTCTGCCCGCCCTCTTCGCCGTCGGCATGCGGCTGGTGGCCAAGGGTGACGGCGAGCCGGCCCCGGACGGCACCGTCACCGCCCCCAATCCCGCCCTCAAGGCCGTCGGCTACGTGCTCTTCGCCATCGTCGCCGCCGTGATCCTGCTGGGCATCCTGTGGATCACCCGGCAGACCATCTACTTCCACTTCGACGTGAAGATCTTCCCGGACTTCGCGTACGACTAGTCCCTGCCTCGCGCGCAGTGTCGGACCCCTCCCCCCACAGCAGAGAAGGTATCCCGGGCCATGGCCACCAATGTCTTCGAGAACGTCGTCAACTGGATCCGCAAGGGCTACCCGGACGGCATTCCGCCCACGGACTACCCGCCGCTGTTCGCACTGCTGAGTCCGGTGCTGAGCGAGGAGGAGATCACCGAGGCGGTGATCACCCTGGCCCGCGAGCACGGTGTGGATCAGCCGGCCACCCCGGAGGCCATCGCCGCCGCCGTCGCCGAGGTCACCGAGAACAAGCCCTCCGACGCCGAGGTCGCACAGGTCGCCGGCCGGCTGGCCGCTGCGGGCTGGCCGCTCGAACACACCGCGTCCATCGGCTGAGCGCCCATGAGCGACGTACCGTCCCGGCTGCAGGCGATCATCGCCTGGCTGCGCGCCGGCTATCCGCAGGGTGTGCCCAGCCAGGACTATGTGCCGCTGCTGGCACTGCTGCGCCGTCAACTCACCGAGCCGGAGATCCGTCAGGTCGCGGCCGGGCTGGTGCCCGACGACGTCGAGGAACCGGTCAGCCGGATCGACGCCGGAGTGGAGATCTCCAAGGTCACCGACGAACTGCCCCACAACAGCGATATCGCCCGGGTCCGTGAGACCCTGGAACGAGCCGGCTGGCCGTTCGACGACGAGCCGCTGCGCGCCGCCGGCACCGATACATCGCGCCCGACCACCGACGAGGAGTGACCCTGCCGGTTCTGCATCCACTCGTTCTGCCGACCGGGCCCGCCGTGCTGCGGGCCCGGTCGCAGTTGGAGTCGATGCTCACCGGCGAGGACGGCGCCTTCCTGCCGGTGCCGGCCGACGATCCGGCCCAGGCCCGGCTGCTCGCCGACGCCCTCGGCGCGGGCACTCCGATCGACGCGCACTGTTCTCTGGTGATCAGCACCTCCGGCACCACCGGTGTGCCCAAGGGCGCGATGCACACCCCGCAGACGCTGCGCGCCTCGGCGACGGCCACCGCCGAGGTGCTGGGCGGTCCGGGAGGCTGGCTGCTGACCCTGCCGCCGCATCACATCGCCGGGCTGCAGGTGCTGCTGCGCTCGCTGGCCGCCGGCCACACGCCGGTGGTGATGGACCTCGCGTCCGGCTTCGATCCGGCCCGGCTTCCGGCCGCGATCGACGCCCTCGAGGCGCCGCGGCGCTACACCTCGCTGGTCCCGCTGCAACTGCGTAAAGCGCTCGATCACCCGGGGGCGACTTCCGCGCTGGCGACGCTGGACGCGATCCTGGTGGGCGGGGCCGCCACCGGCCCGGAGCTGGCGGCCCGGGCGCGGGAGGCCGGACTGCCGATCGTCACCACCTACGGCATGAGCGAGACGGCCGGCGGCTGCGTCTACGACGGACGACCGCTGCCGGGCACCCGCGTGCGGCTGGCCGACGCCGACGCCGGCGGGGTGGGCCGCATCGAGCTGGGCGGCCCCACCGTCGCCCTCGGCTACCGCAACCGGCCCGGACATCGCGCCTTCGCCGATCCCGGCTGGTTCCGCACCGACGACCTCGGCGCGCTCGACGACGGGGTGCTGCGGGTGGTCGGCCGCGCCGACGAGGCCATCTCCACCGGCGGACTGACCGTGGTGCCGCAGGTGGTCGAGGCGGTCGTCGAAACCGTTCCCGGGGTGTCGGCGTGCGCGGTCTTCGGGGTGCCCGACGAGCGGCTCGGCGAGCAGATCGTCGCCGCTCTGGTGTGCCCGGGCCCGCCGCCGAGTCTCGAGCAGGTGCAGGCGGCGGTCCGGCTGAAGCTGGACCGCTACGCCGCCCCGCGGCGGGTGGTGGTGGTGGACGAGCTGCCGCTGCGCGGGCCCGGAAAAGTGGACCGGGCGGCGCTGCGTCGTCTATTCGTGCCCAGCTGAGGCGGGACGGGCGGATAAACTCGCGAACCCCCGCCGGCATCGGTACTTTGCAGGTCATGAGCGCACCCCACAGGATTCTGGCCACGACCTCCCGCATGCCGTTCGCCGTCGACGAGATCCACAAACTCGGTGAGGAGCGCGACCACTACGTCGTGGCCACCGACACCTTCAAGCAGGCGCCGGGCAGCCATTCGAAGGGCACCTCCGCCCGCATGTGACGCCGCCGCCCACCCAGGACCCGAAGGGCTTCGTCGACGCCGTCATCACGATCATCGACGACGAGAAGATCGATCTGGTGCTGCCGATGTTCGAGGAGGTCTTCTATCTGGCCGCCAATCGCGACCGGATCCAAGACGGCCGCGACGTGGATCTGTTCTTCGCGAGCCTCGACGCGCTGACGGTGGTCAACGACAAGGTGCACTTCGCCGATCTGTGCCGCCGGCTGGAGCTGCCGGTGGCCGAGACCATCACCGCGACCAGCCAGGAGGAGCTGATCGCCGCCACCAAGGTGTGGGATCACTGGTTCGCCCGTGCCGCCTTCGGCCGCGGCGGCCTGGACATCGCCACCAACTACGGTCCGCTCGCCGCGTCGACCGAGGCCTCCATCGCCACCCTCGAGCCGACCGAGGAGTTCCCGTGGCTGGTCCAGGAGTTCCTGGTGGGCACCAACCGGTGCAGCTGGAGCGTGGTCCATCACGGCGAGGTGGTGCTGCACTCCTGCTACGAGCATCCGCTGGCCATCGACGACCGCGGCGGTGTGGTCTTCGAGTCCGTCGACTCCCCCGAGTCTCTGGCCGCCGTGCAGAAGATCGCCCGGGAACTGAACTGGCACGGCCAGATCAGCATGGACTACCTGGTCACCGAGGACGGCGTGCACCACATGGTCGAGTGCAATCCGCGGCCGACCGCCGGCTGCACGGTGGCCACCGCCGAGGAGTTCGAGACCGCGCTGTTCGCCCCGGACGGTCTGGTGGTGATCCCGGCCGGCCGGAAGAAGGCGATCAAGGCCGCCGTGCTGCGCGATGCCCTGATGCATCCGAGCCGGGCGAAGTCCGACTTCGCGGCCGCCAAGGGCGCCAAGGGCGTCTACGACCAGCACAAGGACCACCTGCCGCTGCTGTACTCGGCGCTGAGCGTGAGGCATGTGCTGGCCTACCGCAAGGCGCTCGGCAAGGAGCGCGACAGCGAGCAGCTGGTGGCCTCGCAGTTCTTCGACGTGCTCTACGACGGTTCCCCGCTGAGCTGACCCGCTGCGCCGGTCAGCCGGCGGACTCTGCTTCCGGCGTCGCCTGTTCTCGGGCGGCGCCGGAGTCGTCGGCGGCTGAGTCGGCGAGCGAGATGTCGGGGCCCGAGGTGCCGGCCGCTGAGCCATCGGTGCCGGAGCTGTCGGTGCCGGAGCTGTCGGTGCCGGAGCTGTCGTCGGCGAGCTCGCCGATCGGCGAGGTGTCGCTCCCGGCCGCGGGCCCTGCCGGTCCCTCCCCTGCCTGCCCGTGCCGGGCCGACCCGGACTGGGACCGCACCAGTACCTCGCCGTCCTCGTCGACGGCGGTGTGCCGGCCGGCCGAGCCGGCCTGAACCAGCGCATTCGCCGCGGCATCGATCGCGGTCTCCGGCTCGTTCTGCAGCTCGTTCTGCGGCCCGGTCTGCGACCCTCCGGCCGGTTCGGTCTTCTCGGTGACCCCGTCGACCAGCGCCGTGCCCGGGGTGGGGTGCTGCATGGGATAGAAGGCCTCCGCCGCCGCGTCCCAGTCCGCCAGATCGGCGGCGTCGTAGGGCAGACCCACCGCGTCGTAGACCTGCGCGGTGAGCAGCGCCAGCGGGTGATAGGTGTCGTACACCTGATAGGTGGTGTTCCCGGCCTGGTATTCGGTGGGTGCATCGCAGTTCGTCACCAACAGCGGTTTCCCGGCGGGCGCCTGGCAGTCGAGCTGACCGTAGGGCCCGTCGCCGGGCGAGTGGATGGCCACGAAGCCGGCCAGATCCACCAGCAGCGAGGCCACCGGCCGGTACCAGACCCACTGGGTGTTCGCGACCGGGTCGCCGACCACGATCACCGACACCATGTGCGGATCTGTGCCGTCCTGACCGTCGGACTCGATGGTGGCCCCCGGGTCCCGGGCACCGTTGTTCTCGACGCCGAGGAGCCCCATGAGCGGGGTGGCCAGCAGCGCCGGGAGCCGGTCGGCCGTGGCCTTGATTCCCCACGGGGACCGCGGGTCGGAGACCAGCACGATCCAGTCCTTGTCGCTCAGCGAGGCGCGCTGCGCCTCGGCGGCGTCGCCGAGCGCCTCGGCACCCTGAGAGTAGCCGGTGTAGACGAAGGTGCCGGACTCCCGGCCGGCGTTGGCGATCATCACGGCCCCGTTCGCGGCCGCCCCGACCGCCGCCGACTCCTGGTAGGTCTTCACCGACGGCAGGAAGGGCAGGCCGAGCAGCGGATCGGTGTTGCCGGCGATGATCGGCCAGAACGACTCCGGATACGTCACATAGGCCGCCGCCGCATCGCCGACGATCGGATCGACCCGCGGGTGCAGGCCGACGTCGTCGGTGCCGGGGGTGACGATCACGACGGCCACCGGATTGCCGGCGCCGACCAGACCGGTGAGGTAGCCACCGGCGTTCCCGGCACCGACGGCGTCGACGGCGGTGTAGAGCTGTCCCGCGTCGTTGCCGGCGACCGGCTGCAGGACGTCGGCCAGCGCCATCGGCGCCACCGCGCCCAGGCACACCGCACAGGAGACGGCCGCCGCCGCGAGCCGTCGCCCGGCCGCACCGCGGACGGCCGGGCCGCGCCGCCGGCGCGGGGACGAAGAATCAGTGGACGAAGAGACTCGCGGGGACGAAGAGATGGGGGCACGATGACGACCGGTCACGGGGTTGCCTTTCACCGAAAGCTGCGAGCACCGGACACGACCTCGGATCCGGCGCGGAACCGGCGGGGCTGAGCCGGATCCGACCCGGCCAGAAAACCACAGCGATCGGCCCGTCGCCGTGCCGGAATCACCTGGTAGAGCAAAGATCCACCCCTCGATTGACACCTGTCTCAGTGACACTGAAATCGCGCGGACCCGGTGCCGGCGGGCAGCGGATTGGGGCGCTGCCGCACCCGGGTGGAAAGATGACGATCCGTGGCAACGGTGACGGAATGGATCGAGGGCGCCCGGCCTCGGACGCTGCCGACGGCAATCGCGCCGGTGGTGGCCGGCTGGGGTGCGGCCGCCTGGTACGGCGACATCGACTGGCTGCCCGCGGGGCTGGCGATGGTGGTGTCGCTGGCACTGGTGATCGGGGTGAACTTCGCCAACGACTACTCGGACGGCATCCGCGGCACCGACGACGACCGGGTGGGCCCGATGCGGCTGGTCGGCTCGGGGGCGGCGTCACCGTCGTCGGTCAAGGCGGCGGCCTTCACCTGTCTCGGGGTGGCCGCGGTCGCCGGGGTGGCCGTGGCGGCACTGACCGCCTGGTGGCTGCTGGCCGTCGGCACCGTCTGCCTGGCCGGCTCGTGGTTCTACACCGGCGGGCGCAAGCCCTACGGCTACTCCGGTTTCGGTGAAGTGGCGGTCTTCGTCTTCTTCGGTCTGGTCGCGGTGCTGGGCACCGAATTCGTCAGCGCCGGCGGCGTCGACGGGGCCGGAGCCTTCAGTGCGGTGGTGGTCGGCTGCTTCACCACCGGGGTGCTGGTGACCAACAATCTGCGCGACATCCCCACCGATGCCGAGACCGGCAAGCTGACGCTGGCCGTGCGGCTCGGCGATGCCGGTACCCGGCGGCTGTTCGCGGTGCTGATGGTGCTTCCGCTGCTGCTGACGGTGGCGCTGGCGGCACTGACCACCTGGTGGGTGCTGGTGGCGCTGGTGGCCGCGGCCCCGGCGGCGGCGGCCCTGCGGCCGGTGGTGAGCGGCGGCCGCGGACCGGAGCTGATCCCGGCCCTGGCCTCGACCGGTATGGCGCTGCTCAGCTGGTCGATCGCGGCCTCGGTCGCACTCGCCTTCGGCTGACCGCACCGCACCGCGAGCGATGCCGACGGCGGGGCCACCGCCGAGATCCTCGGCGACGGCCTCGCCGTCTGTCGTGTGGTGCGGTTCAGGCGCCGACCGGGCTCTCCGGCAGGGCCGCCAGGACCGCGGCGCGCAGCTCGTCGACGGTGGTCGCCGACTCGATGAGCGCCCGGGCCGCCGGGTCCTCGCTGTCGAGGATGCCCAGCAGCAGATACTCCGGGCTCAGCCCCGGCGCATGGTGCTCGCGGGCCAGGCCGGCCGCGGCACGCATGGCGTCCCGCACTCCGCCGGTGGCCTGCAGGCGTCCGCCCCGGCCGCGCGGGCCGCGGCGGCCCCGACCTCCGGACCAGGGACCGCCGGCCCAAGAACCGTCCGCCCGAGAACCGTCCGCCCGCGGATCGTCCGCCCAGGGACCGTCGGTTCCGATCGGGCCGTCGCCGTCGGTGTCTCCGGGCTGACGGCTCGGCACGAAGCCGCCCGGTCCGAAACCGGGCCCGAAACCACCGGGGCCACCGAAACCACCGGGTCCGCCACTCCCGCGCCCCTGACCGCGCCCGCCGCGTCCGCGCCGGGGACGCTCGCCCCAGCCCTGCGCCAGGTCGTCGCCGAAGCGCCCGGCCACGGCCTCACGAACCTTGTCCAGGTCGATGCCGATGCTGTGCAGCGCCTCCCGGTCTTCCTCGTAACGGCCTGCGGCCCCGGCCTGGCGGGCCGAGTCCAGATCGTCGGTGTGTTCTTCGTGGTAGGCGCGGACCGTCTCGCGGGCCTGCTCGAGGGTGAGCCCCTGCGCGCCGAGGATCCCGAAGAGGGGACTGCGGGCGTTGCAGAGCATGCCGAGGATGAGATGGTCGGCGCCCAGACCGCGGTGTCCGAGGTCCGCCGCCTCCTGGGTGGCGAAGACGAAGGTCATGCGGTCGTCATTGTGTCGGCTGAACATCGTTGCCGTCCTTTCCGGCCCGAGGGGCCGAGTCGGTACCGGTCGGTCCTCCGCCGCGGCTGCCCGCCGCTTCGGTCTCCCGGTACGCATGTTTCTGGTGCACGGCCTGCCGGCTGATCTGCAGAACGTCGGCGATGGCCTGCCAGCTCCAGCCGGCCGACCGGGCATTGCCCACCTGAACGTCCTCCAGACGATCGGCGAGGGTTCGCAGCGCCCGAACGGCGGCCAGACCCACGGCCGGATCCGCGCTGGCCGCGGCCCCGGCGATCTGCTCGCTGTCGGATGATGTCAACTTCTCGTCGTCGTGCATGCTGTCAAGTTTTACTGACACAAGGGAAGTTTGTCAACAAATCTTGACGGAGCTTCTCGTCAAGGGCCCGGGCGTCCGCCGTCCGTGACCGCGGACGAGCACCGATCGGCGGAATCTTCCGGCGGGGTGAGGGATCAGACGAGCCGGGCGCGGGGGCCGTTCACGTCGGCACGGGTGAGCACCGACTCGGGGATCCGGGACAGGTCACCGACGGCGGGGGCGATCGCCGGCCGGTAGCTCAGCCGCGGACCGCCGGACGCGGCGGCCCGGCGGTAGGCGGCGACGCCGCTGGTGGGCCTGCGGGTCAGCGCGGGATCAGTCAGCACGTCCACCCGGTAGAGCCCGAAGCGCGAGTCGTAACTGCCCCACTCGTAGTTGTCGGTGATGGACCAGTGGTTGTAGCCGACCACCGGAATGCCCTCGCCGCGTGCTCGCTGCACCCAGAACAGCGAGTCCTCGATGAACCGGCCGCGGGTGTAGCCGTCGGCGCGCGGACGCCCGTTGTCGGTGGGCATGCCGTTCTCCACCACATAGAGCGGCATGCCCGGATAGCGGCGGTGATAGTGGTGCAGCGCCTGGTAGAGCCCGTCCGGCTGCGGCCGGACGCTGGGGAAATCACCCATTCCGGCGTACGCGGCGGTGAGATTGTCCAGGCTCGCCGTGTAGTAGTAGTCGATCCCGATGAAGTCGAGGTACTCGGTCACCCGGTCGAGGAACAGTCCGTCGGTGATCGGGGTGACCGCCGGCAGGAAGGCCTCGTTCAGGGCCACGCGGGCCCGCGGATTCGCCTGGTGCGCAAGGCGATAGGCGATCCGGTGAGCGCGGACGATGTTGTCGATGAAGGTCGCCGAATCGGCCGGGTCGAGTTCGCCGATCTCGAGCTCGTGATTGACGAAGACCAGCGGCTCGTTGAAGGTGATCCACATCGAGCAGCGATCGGCGTACCGGCGGGTGATCAGCCTGGCGAAGCGCTCGAAGTCGCCCAGCGCCGCCGGGTTGACGAAGCCGCCGCGGTCGGCCAGCCACCCCGGATAGACGTAGTGCACCATCGTGATCATCGGTGTCATGCCGTGGGCCACCACGGTGTCGATCACGTCGTCGTAGAAGGCCAGCGCCGCCTGGTCGATCCGGCCGCGCCGCGGCTCGACCCGCGCCCACTCGATGCCCAGCCGGAAGGCGTTGAGCCCCATGCCCGCCGCGAGCTTCACGTCCTCGCGGTACCGGTGGAAGAAGTCGACGGAGTCGCGCACCGGATCGACCTTCCCGGCCGCCGACTCACGACGGACGTAGCGCCGCCAGTTCGAATCGGGATTGCTGCCCTCCACCTGGAAGCCCGAGCCGGCCGCCCCGAACCGGAAGCCCTCGGGCCAGCCGCGGACCGGTGCCGGCACCGTCCAGCGCGACGCCGGGGCCGCGGCCGCCGGCGGCGCCCCGCGCAGAAGTCCGGATGCTCCCAGACCGGCCGCACCCAGGCCGGCGCCGGCGGCTCCGAGGAAGCGGCGGCGGCTCGGCCCGCCGGGGCGGGACTCCGGGGCGATCCGAGGGTCGCGGGTGGGCCTGGGCATGAGCTCTCCTTCACCGGGTACGGCTTCGCCGTTCACCGTAACCCGGCGGCACCTCCCGCTTGCCCGGCTTGGCCGGCCGCGGCGCTCAGCGCACGCTGAAGGTGGCCGCCCCCGGCAGGGAGGGCTGGCCGGCGCGCGGGCTCAGCCCGGACGGGATCACCCGGATGGTCATGGCGATCTGACCGGCTCCGGGATGGATCGGGGCCTTGACGGGGGTCGGACCCATGTAGTTCGGGCACGGCTTGACGGTGGTGCCGCCGGCCTTGCCGGTACTCAGGTTGAGGTAGCCCAGCTCCACCAGCGCACCGGCGGCACTGGCCGAGCACATCTGCGGGCGCGCCGGTGCGGACATCTCCACGGTGCCGGGGGCGGTCTGGTCGGCGTAGACGCCGACGAACTCCAGGCCCGGGACCACCAGCCCGCTCACCGAGAAGGCGGTGGCCGGGATCTGCGCCACCTGGACCGGTGCGGCCTGGGCCGGTGCCGCCAGCGCACCGGCCGCCGCCAGTGCCGCCACGCCCACTCCGGCCGCCATCGTCGTCTTCCGTCCCAGGCGGGTGCGGTTCGTCATCGTGCTCATCGCTCTCGCTCCTTCACCAGGCCGGTCTGCGGGGCGCCCGACGGTCGGTGCCCGGATTCCGGCGGCGCTCGGACGGCCGCCGGAATCCACGACCTGATACCGAGTCTGTCCTCGGCGCCGGGCCGAGTGTTACCCCGGTCACTGTCGATGCTGGTGAGCCGCGTGTCGCCGGGACCCCGGAGGCTCACTCGGACTGCAGCGCGTCGGTGATGTTCATCCGGGACGCCCGCAGGGCCGGCACCAGGGCGCCGAGCAGGCACAGCAGGGCCGCCACCGCCACGTACAGCACCGCCGAGAGCTGTGGCCGGTAGGCGATGTCGATGGAGGTGGTCTCGGTGAGCAGGACGTCGGCCAGCGCATGCAGGCCGGTCCCGATCACCACTCCGGTCACCGCGCCGACCGCGGCCACCGAGCCGGCCTCGGCGAGCACCATCTTCACCACGAACCGGCGGGAGGCGCCCATCGCCCGCAGCACCCCGATCTCCCGGCGGCGTTCGATCACCGACAGCAGAAGGGTGTTCAGCAGCGCCAGCGCCGCCGCCCCGGCGACGATCCACTGGATGGCGACGGTGAACGCGCCCGACTGCTCGACGGTCCGCTGGGTCGAGCGCAGCGCCTCGGCGCCGCTGTAGACGTGCACCGGCGTGTTCCCGGCCCCCGGATGGCGCGCGGCGACCTCCGCGACCTGCTCACGGATCTGTGCGGCGTCCGCACCGGGCGCCAGCTGGACCTGCAGGTAGGTGTCGCCGGGCCGGTCGAACCACTTCTCGAGCAAGGGCGCCGACATCGCCCCGGTCCCCGAGTCGATGGTCGGATAGTTCACGACCTCGCGCACCACCAGATCGTGATAGCCGGTGGGGGTGGCCAGCCGCAGCGTGTCCCCGGTCTCAACGTCGAGGGTGCGGGCGAGCACGCTCGAGAGCACCATGCCGTCGCCGTCGAGCACCTGCGTCAGCGCCGACGGCGAGGTCTTCCTCATGAACGGCGCCGTCGTCTCGGGCCGCAGACCCTGCAGTTGCGCCCGCGCGTCGCCGATGTTGGCGGTGGCCCACTGCCCGCCGACCACCTGCCCGACCCCGGGCAGCGCCGAGACCTCCTCGGCGATCCGCGGGTCGAGGATCGGCCCGGTCGGGATCTCGTCCATGGACTGGGAGGAGACGTACAGGTCCGGGTCGTCGAGCCCGGCGAGCGAGTCCGAGATGGACGAGACCATGTTGTTCAGCGCGCCGGAGATGCCCATGCCGACCGCGATCGCCACCGCCACCGTCATCACGGTGGCCCAGACCCGGCGCGGGGCGCGTTCGCTGTTGACCGCCGCCAGCCGGCCCGGCCCGCGCAGCCGGCCGGACACGATCACCACCGCCCGCACCAGCACGGTGGTGATGCCGAAGCACACCAGCAGGGCACCGACAGCGAACACCGCGCCGGCCAGGATCACCGGGCGGCCGGGCACCGTCAGGCCCATCACCACCGAGCCGACGACCAGCGCCAGCCCGATCAGCCCGGCGACCCGTCGGGTGCTGCGCCGGGGCGGTGCCGCATCGGCGGCCGCCCCGGGCACCATGGCCTCGACCGGCTCCACGGCGAACACCGAGCGGGCGGCCAGCGCCGTGGCCGCGACACAGGCGATCAGGCAGGCGAGCACCGCCAGCGGCACCGCGTAGCCGGGCAGGTGGTAGCTCACCTCGACGGGTACGCCGCTCCGCGACCCCGGCAGCCGGCTGATGGCCCAGCGCCCGGCGAGAACGCCGAGCGGCACACCGATCAGGCCGCCGATCGCCCCGAAGATCGCGGACTCGGCCAGCAGATCGCCCACCAGGTGCCGGCGCCGGGCGCCCAGGGCGCGGATCATCGCCAGCGACTGCCGGCGCGAGGCGACCGCCATGTTCATCGTGTTGAAGACCAGGAAGGCGGCGATGATCAGCGAGACCGCCGAGACCAGCAGCGTCGAGTCGCGGGTCACCGAGCCGGCCGTCTCGGCCTGCTTGACCCGGAAGTCCGGGTCGAGGACGGCGGCGCGGCCGCCCACCACCGCCGCCACCTGCTCCCGAAGCGCCGATTTCCCCACGCCCGGCTGCGGGACGATCAGGATCGAGTCGACGGCGCCGTCGAGGCCGGTCAGCCGCTGGGCCAGCGGCAGATAGGCGAACAGGAACCGTCCGCCGTTGAGTACTCTCGTCGACGGATCGTCGACCACTTCGAGCACGGTGACCTGCGCACCGCTGATCTGCACGTGCTGCCCGGGCCGGAGGCCGGTGCCCGCGCCGGCGATCACCCCGTCCTCGAGGAGGGCGGGGTCGAGGTCGTCGCCGGCCCCGGCCATCGCCGCCCGCATCTGCGCGGACAGGGCGCTCACCCGGGCGTCCGAGCCGAGGAGTGTGGTCGACGTCCCGTCGAGCAGCACACTGCCGCGCACCATCGGCACCACGGCCTTGGCGTCGTCGACCTCCCGGCGCAGCTGTGTGACCAGATCCTGGTCGACTCCCGAATCCGCGATACCGGCCACCTCGACGGTGGCGTCACCGGAGATCGCCGCGTTGAAGGTGCGCACGGACTCGGTCATCGAACCGTACGCGCCGAGTACCGCGATCAGCAGCGCCGAGGAGACGATCACCACGATCAGCGAGGTGATCACCCGGAGCCGGTGCCCGGCGAGCTCCCGCAGGTTCAGCACCCGGACACGGGTGGCGCCCGCCAGCAGTGAGCGCCCGGCGGCGGCGAGCGCGTTCTTCCCGGCCACCGCGGGCTACAGTCCCGAGCGGTGCCGGCCGCCGCCGTCGACCACCGGAAGCGGTCCGGTGGTGAGCATGGCTTGCAGCGACGCGGCGGAGGGCCCGCGCTGCGACCGGCCGGCCGGGCCGGTGCGGCCGTCGTCGAGGACGATGCCGTCGCGGACGGTGATCACCCGGTCGCAGACCGCGGCGGCGTTGTTGTCGTGGGTCACCATCAGCACCAGCCGGTCGGGGTCGTCGTGGGCCACCTCGGCCAGCAGCTCGAGCACGTCGTGGCCGGTCCTGGAGTCGAGGTTGCCGGTCGGCTCGTCGGCCAGCAGGATCTTCGGGTCCATGATCAGCGACCGGGCGATGGCCACCCGCTGCATCTGGCCGCCGGACAGTTCGGTGGGCCGGTGGTCGATCCGGTCGCCCAGTCCCACCCGCTCCATCAGCTCCACCGCGCGCGGCTTGGCCCGGGCCATCGACCGCGAGTCCAGCAGCATGGGCAGCGCCACGTTCTCCCACGCGGAGAGAGTGGGCACCAGGTTGAAGAACTGGAAGATGAAGCCCACCCGGTGCCGGCGGAACTCGGAGGCCGCGTCGTCGTCGAGGGACGCCAGGTCCACGCCGTCGACGACGATGCTGCCCGAGGTGGGGGTGTCGAGGGCGCCGATGATGTGCAGCAGGGTGGACTTACCGGCGCCGGAGGGGCCGATCACCGAGACGAACTGTCCGCCGTCCAAGGTCAGGCTCGCGCCGTCGAGCGCCCGGACGCTCTGGTCGCCGAGCCGGTATTCGCGGACCAGGTCGGTCGCTTCCACCACGGCCATGCCTCGCTCCTTCCCGGTGGCGCGGCACCCGCGGGCGCGGCTACTCCCCCGGTTCCCAGGCGCCGGTGGTCCAGAAGTGTTCGAGCACCGCGGTCGGCGGCGCCAGCTCCAATCCCTGTTCGGCGACCCAGTCGTCGTTGAAATATATGTGATCGTATCGGTCACCGGCATCGCAGAGAAGGGTCACCACACTGGTCGGCGCGTCCTGTGCCAGCGCCTCGCCGATCAGCGCGAAGGCGCCCCAGATGTTGGTGCCGGTGGAGCCGCCCACCCGGCGGCCGAGGCGGTCGCTGATGAAGCGTTCGGCGGCGATCGACGCGGCGTCGGGGACGCCGATCATCCGATCGATCACCTGGCCGATGAAGGAGGGCTCCACCCGGGGCCGGCCGATCCCCTCGATGCGGGAGGCGCCGGGCGAGGTGAGCGCGGCATCGCCGGAGGCGTACGCCGGCAGGAAGACCGAGTTCTCCACGTCCACCACGCACAGCCGGGTGGGGTGACGCTGGTAGCGCAGATACCGGCCGAAGGTGGCCGATGTGCCGCCGGTCCCGGCGCCCACCACGATCCAGTCCGGGATCGGCCGCGGCTCGCGGGCCAGCTGGGCGAACACCGATTCGGCGATGTTGTTGTTGCCGCGCCAGTCGGTGGCCCGCTCGGCCATGGTGAACTGGTCGATGAAGTGTCCGCCGAGGTCGTCGGCCAGCTGCTGGGCCACGGCGTAGATCTGGTCCGGGCGATCGACGAAATGACAGCGGCCGCCCTGCCGTTCGATGAGTTCGATCTTGCGCGGGCTGGTGCTGCGCACCATCACCGCGACGAAGGGCACCCCGATCAGTTTGGCGAAGTAGGCCTCGGAGACCGCGGTGGATCCGGACGAGGCCTCGATCACCGTGGTGCCCTCGACGATCCAGCCGTTGCAGAGCGCGTACAGGAACAGCGACCGCGCCAGCCGATGCTTGAGCGAACCGGTCGGGTGGGTCGACTCGTCCTTCAGATAGAGCGCGATCTCGCGGCCGGGCCGGTGGGCCCAGGCCGGCAGATCCACCTTGAGCAGGTGGGTGTCGGCGGTGCGACGCGCATCGGCGTCGATGACGCCGACCGCCGCCGCTGTCCAGTCATGGCTGTGAGGACGGTCGACGACGCGCACGGCGGCCGCCTCAGTCCCGTTCGCCGCGGAGCCGGGACTGCAGATCGTTGCGCCGGGCCGCCCGGTCGGCGTCGACCTCGGCGATCTGCTGGTTCACCTTCAGCCGCAGCGGCTTGAAGATCACCAGGGCCAGCGGGAGCGCGATCAGCACGCCGAACAGGGCCGCCACCAGCACCGGCACCTTCACGTCCACCAGGTACCCGATGCCCATGATGATCGCGGCGAGGACGGCGACCAGCGCCAGCCGGGCGAGGGAGTACAGGGCCACCCAGCCGGTCAGCGAACCGGCGGTCGCGCGGGTCTGCCCGGGCCCGGTCGTCTGGGTGGTGGAATCGTCGTCAGCCATGGCTTCCAGGGTACGTCGTGGCAGGCCCCGGACCCGAATGACGACGGCGGCAATCGGACATTACCGACTCTTTACCGTTTCCTGACCATTCGAGCACCCGGGGGTGCGCGGTGTATCCATGGAGGCGAGGCAAGCACTACCACCTGGAGGTCAGCCCATGTCGATCACCGACGACGCCACGATCACCCCGGCCCTGGCGAAGCAGCACAATCTCACGCCCGGTCAGGTCGCCGAGATGTTCAATGTGAATCCGAAGACCGTGGCCCGCTGGGCCACCACCGGCGTGCTGCCGTCCATCCGCACCCCCGGCGGCCATCGCCGTTTCCGGGAGGCCGACGTGGTGGAGCTGCTCAACCGCTGAACGTCCCGGCTGCAGCCGGCACCGCACGAACGACGGCGGCGACCCCCTCGGGGTCGCCGCCGCGTACCGTTGTAGGCATGCCCTACCTGCTGGCCCTGCTCGTGCTCTGCGTGATCGGATTCCTCGTGTGGCGTCTGCTCACCGGACGCGAGCACGTCCCGCCCGCGGACCGGAACGCTCCGCGCGGGCCGGACGACGATCCGGACTTCCTGCGCAAGCTGTGAGCGCCGGGCCCCCGCCCTACTTGCTGTAGTCGTAGAAGCCGCGGCCGGACTTGCGGCCCAGGTAGCCGGCGTCGACCATGCGGCGCAGGATCACCGGCGGCGCGTAGTGCGGCTCGTTGAACTCGGCGTAGAGCGATTCGGCCACCGAGAGCATGACGTCCAGGCCCACGGTGTCGCTCAGCCGCAGCGGCCCCATCGGGTGGCCGCAGCCGTGCCGCATGCCCTCGTCGATGTCCTCGGCGCTGGCGAAACCGGTCTCGTACATGCGCATGGCGCTGGTCAGGTACGGCACCAGCAGGGCGTTGACGATGAAGCCGGCCTGGTCCTTGGACTCGATGGTCTTCTTGCCGAGGCCCTCGCGCGCGAACTCGGTCACGGTATCGACCACGGCGCGGTCGACGCGCAGGGTGGTGACGATCTCCACCAGCGTCATCACCGGCACCGGGTTGAAGAAGTGCATGCCCAGCACCCGCTCCGGGTGCTCGGTGGCGTTGGCCAGCCGGATCACCGGGATCGACGAGGTGTTGGTGGCCAGGATCGCGTCCGGGCGGACGATCGAGTCGAGTTTGGTGAAGTACTCCACCTTGAGCTCCTCGATCTCCGGCATGGCCTCGATGACCAGGTCGGCGTCGGCGAAGCTCTCGATGTCGGTGGTCACGGTGACGCGGGCCAGCGTCGCGGCCGAGTCCTCTTCGCTCAGCTTGCCGGCCTTGACCCCGCGGGCCAGGCTGGTGGCGATGCGCTCCTGCGCGGCCTCGACGGCCTCGGCCCGTTCGAGCACCCGCACCGGCACTCCGGCCTTCGCGACGACTTCGGCGATTCCGGCGCCCATGGTGCCGCCGCCGATGACTCCGACGTTCTTCACATTCACTCCTCTTGGATTAGTGGACAGCGATCGGCGCGGGTCCGGCTCTCACAGGCCCGCGTAGGAATGCAGCCCGGACACCACCAGGTTGATGGCGAACAGGTTGAACAGCAGTGCGACGAAGCCGGCCACGTTGATCCAGGCCGCGGCGTGCCGCCAGCCGGCGGTGGCCCGGGCGTGCAGGTAGGCGGCGTAGATCACCCAGGCGATGAACGAGACCGTCTCCTTGGGATCCCAGCCCCAGAACCGGCCCCAGGACGACTCCGCCCAGATGGCGCCGAAGACGATGCCCAGGCCGAAGAGCGGGAAACCGAAGACGACGCACTTGTAGGCGACCCGGTCGAGGGCGTCGGCGGACGGCAGATGACTGAGGAAACGGCGCATCATCGCGCCCGGGCCGCGCACCCCCTCGTCGGTCAGATCCGAGTCGGTGTCCGGCGCCCAGCGCTGCTTGACCAGGTACAGCACGCTGGCCACACCCGAGACCAGCAGCACACCCGACGAGATGGAGATGACCGAGACGTGGATCGCCAGCCAGTACGACTTGAGGGCGGGCACCACCGGCGCGGCCTCGGTGTAGAGCCAGCGGCCGGCGATGAACATCAGCAGGGTGACCGGCAGCAGCACGAAGCTCAGCAGCGGACGCTGGGCCGGCTTGCGCAGCACCACCAGACCGGCGATGACGCATGCGGCCATGGTCAGCGAGATGAACTCGTACATGTTGCCCCACGGGGCCCGGTCGGTGGCCACCCCGCGCAGCACGATCGACGTGAGGTGCGCGATGAGCCCGACGAAGACCACCGGATAGGCCATGGCGGCGAACTTCTCGCCGAGGGTGCGGCGCCGGCGCGGATCGGTGCCGGCGATCTTGCCGGGGGTCCGGTCGTCGACGACGGTCGAGACCGGCGCGGCGCCGCCGCTGACCGCCCCGACCAGCTCGCGTTCGAAGGCCGGTTTGCGCGACCAGCTGCCGGCCAGGGCCGCGAGGAACATCAGCATGGCGACCACGTAGACGGTGATCGCGGTGCTGTAGAGCAGATCCGAGTAGCGGCCGAGCGTCTCGTCGACGTAGCCGCTCATGTCAGTGTTCAACAGTCCGGTCCTTCCACTGCCGTCGCCGCGGCCGGCGTCCTACGCCGGTCACAGCCGTCCCCGCTTGATCGCGCCGCCCTCGGTGAGCAGCGCGTGCGCCTGCTCCTCGAAGCCTTCTCCCCAGCCCGCCTGGTCGGTGCGGGCCAGACCCGCAACCTCTACTACAGTACGTCGTCGCGCGCCGTCGGAGGAGTCCGGCTCGTCACCGTCGCCGCTCGACGCCGACGCCGGCTCCGGCTCGGGCACCAGCCGCGCCCAGAGCCGCCGGCGGCGCACCAGCAGCGAGACCACCAGGCCGGCGAGCATGACGATCGCCGAGATCAGGACGCCGTTCTGCGCCGGATCGTGCGAGACCTGCACCGACACCCAGCGCTGGTAGCCGTCGAAGCGGACCACCGTGCCGTCGGCGAGGGTGGTGTCCTGCCCCACCTTCAGATTCACCGAGGCCTCGAGATTGAGCCGGCCCTGATCGATGAGGCTCTGGTCGAGCTCGTAGACGCTCTGCGAGCGGCCGGTGTCCAGGCCGGTGTCGCCCTTGTAGACCCGCACCGCCACCTGCGGGTCGTTGGGCTGCGGGCCGGCCGAGCTGAGCAGGGCGCCGTGCGCGCCGGTGAAGACCGCGTCCGGCGCGAAGAGGCCGTCGATCGCGATCTGGTTCTTGCGCCGCTCGTCCTCGTCCGGGTACATCCCGCCCGGGGTGTCGAAGCGCATCGCGCCCTCCGAGAGCATGGTCTGGGTGGACTGCGGGATGAACGGCATGGTCTGGGTGCGCTTCTGCCCGTTGGGGAAGGTCACCGTGAAGGTCGGCGCGAAACCGTTGCCCAGCACGTACACCCGGTCGCCGGAGAGCCGCAGCGGATCGTTGACCCGCACGTCGCGGTGACGCCACTCGTCCTCCGGCTGCGACGGATCGGTGGTGTAGGCGACCGCGGCGGTGTACATGTCCGGCTGACCGTTCGGCAGGAAGGTCGCGTCGAAACGGTCCACCTTGAAGCAGAACGGCGAGAGCCCCGTGCCGTCGACCATCGCCCCGGACCGGAAGGTGTCGTAGACGGCCGTGGAGGTGTTGCACAGCACCTGCTGGCCGTCGGCGACCAGCGTGCGGCTGCCCTCGTAGCCGAAGAGCTTGCCCAGCGCGATGGTCACCAGCAGGGCCAGCAGCGCGAAGTGGAAGACCAGGTTGCCGAACTCGCGCAGATAGCCCTTCTCCGCCGAGACCTCCACCGCGCCGTCCGGGTACCGCTTGCCCGGTTCGACGGTGCGCACCGTGGTGCGCCAGCCGCGCAGATTCGTCCTGATCGTCTCGGCCACCTCGGCCGGCTCGCCGTCGACCGTCTCGGTGATGTGCCGGGGCATCCGCGCCAGGTTGCGCGGCGCGGCCACCGGCGGGGTGCGCAGCGCCTTGTAGTGCTCCCAGATACGCGGGGTGAGACAGCCCACCAGGGAGACGAAGAGCAGCACGTAGATGGCGGTGAACCAGGCCGACGAGAAGACGTCGAACATGCCGATCCGGTCCATGAACTGCCCGAGCGAGCCGTGATCGGCGATGTACTGGGCGGTCTTGGTCTCGTTGAGCTCGCGCTGCGGCAGCAGTGCGCCGGGGATGGCGGCCAGTGCCAGCAGGAACAGCAGGGCCAGCGCGGTGCGCATGGAGGTGAGCGACCGCCAGGTCTTGCGCAGCGGTGCGATCACCCAGCGCTGGTACCAGGCCGGGCGGGTCGTCGGACTCATACGGGCAACTCCATATCCGTGACCACACTCATCCGGATCCAGTCGACGAAGTCGTTCCACACCCCGGTCACCAGCAGGGCACCCACCACGATCATCGCCACGCCCCCGATGATCTGAACGACGCGGGCGTTGCGGCGCAGGAAACCGAGGCTGCGCAGCGCCCACGCCGACGAGAAGGCCAGGATCAGGAACGGGATGCCCAGTCCCAGGCAGTAGGCGATCACCATCAGCACGCCGCGGGCCGCGTCACTGCCCTCGGTGCTGCGCGCGGCGATGAGCACCGCGCCCAGGGTGGCCGACGAGCACGGTATCCAGCCGACGGCGAAGACCGCCCCCAGCAGCGGGGCGCCCACCAGGTTGGAGACCATCCGGGGCGCGAACTTCAGGTCGCGCTGCAGCAGCGGGATCATCCCGAGGAAGACCAGACCCATCACGATGGTGACCACCCCGCCGATGCGCTGCATCAACTCCAGATTGTCCACGTCGAGGAAGAAGTCGGTGACCCCGAAGACGGCGGCCGTCGCCAGGGTGTAGACGGCGGTGAATCCGGCGACGAACAGTCCGGCCGCACCCACCACGCGCAGGCGGCCCCGCTTGGGCGCCTCGTCGGGGCTCACCGCCGGGGCCTCGGCGCCCACGAGTCCGGCCAGGTACGACAGATAGCCGGGTACCAGCGGCACCACGCACGGCGAGGCGAAGGAGATCAGCCCGACCAGCACGCACACCCCGAGGGCCAGCAGCAGCGGGCCCGAGGTGACGGTGTTCGCGAAGGTCTGGCCGACGCTCGCCAGCGTGGTCTCGGTCATCGCAGTGCAGTCCCGGTCATTGTGTGCCGGCGTCCTCGCCGACCACCTGCAGCACCGCGTCCCGCAGTTCGTCCTCGGTGACGGCCCGCAGGAAGACCACCGCCGGCCGCAACTGGCGGTCCAGGATGATCGTGGTGGGCACCGCGCTCACCGGCACGCCCAGCACGGCCATGGTGCGCCCGCCGTAGTCGTAGATCGACGGGTACGGGACGTTCCGGTCGGTGACGAAGTCCTCGGCGTTGGACCGGTTGTCGCGGAAGTCGATCCCGACGAACGAGACGCCCTTGTCCCTGGTCTCCTCGTACACCGTCTCCAGGACCGCGAACTCCTTGCGGCAGGGCGGACACCACGACGCCCAGACGTTGATCACCACGACCTGACCGGCCAGGTCGTCCAGGTTCACCTCGCCGTCGCCGATCAGCTTGTCCCCGCGGACGCTGCCGATGCGCTGCCGGTCGGCGGCCGCGTAGTGGATGGTGGTCTTGCCGTCCGGAGCGACGATCTGGTTGCCCTGCCCCTGCACCACCGCGTCGTCGCCGGTCGAACAGCCGGTGGCGAGCAGCGCACAGATCACCGCCAGGGCGGCGACGATCAGGCCGCGGCGGGCCGCGGCGGGTTCTCCGGTCACCTCAGCTCACGCCCCGGTGATCATCGGGTCGGAGGCGCCGGCCGGTTCCGAGTAGACGATCTCGACGAGCTCGTCGCCGTCGTAGATCAGGCTGGTCAGCGAGGCCAGCGAGCACTGGCGCACCCGCGGATCGTGCCAGAGCCGGCGGCCCTCGAGGAATCGGCGCAGCGTGTACACCGGCAGCTGGTGGCTCACGCAGACCACCTCGTGTCCGGCGGCGGTCTCGCGGGCCTTGTTGGCGGCGGCGAGCATCCGGTGTGCGATCTGGATGTACGGCTCGCCCCACGACGGGGTGAACGGGTCGCGCAGCTTGGGCCAGTGCCGGGGCCGGCTCAGGGCGCCGTCGCCGACGGCCACGCGCAGCCCCTCGAACTGATTGTCGGCCTCGATCAGATCGTCGTTGGTGACGATCGAGAGACCGAGAGCCTGCGCGAGCGGGGTGGCGGTCTCCTGGGCGCGCTGCAGGGGCGAGGCGAAGACCGCGGTGATGTCGTGGTCGGCGAGGGCATCGGCGACGGTCTGTGCCTGGGCGCGACCGGTGTCGGAGAGCCGGTAGCCGGGCAGCCGACCGTAGAGGATCCCGTCCGGATTGTGCACCTCACCGTGGCGCATCATGTGCACGATCGTTTTCATCAGTGATCCTCTCGGGCGCCGGCGGCAGCGGCGGCCGCGGCGGGCAGGGCGTCGGCGATGACCGCGAAGGCGTCGTCGTCGAGGGCTGTGGACACGAACCAGGATTCGAAGGCGCTCGGCGGCGCGTACACGCCGCCGGCCAGCAGGGCGTGGAAGAACGGGGCGAACCGCCAGGTCTGGGTGCCCTGAACGGCCGCATAGTCGAGCAGGGGGCGGTCCGGATCGTCGTCCGGGCCGAGGAAGAAGACGCTGAACAGATTGCCGGCGGACTGTATGCGGTGCGCCACCCCGGCGGCGCTCAGCGCCTGCGTGATCAGCTGCTGGAGCCGCTCCGAGTTGGCATCGAGCGCGGCGTACACGTCCGGTCCGGCCAGTGCGAGGGTGGTCAGTCCGGCGGCCACGGCCACCGGGTTCCCGGACAGCGTGCCGGCCTGGTAGACCGGCCCGTTCGGGGCGAGACGGTCCATCACCTCGGCGCGGCCCCCGAAGGCGGCGGCGGGCAGTCCGCCGCTCATCACCTTGCCGAAGGTGAACAGGTCGGCCGGCACCCGCTCGAGGCCGTAGTGGCCGGCGGCGCTCACCCGGAAGCCGGTCATCACCTCGTCGAGGATGAGCAGCGCCCCGTGGCGGTCGCAGAGGTCGCGCAGACCGGCGTTGAAGCCGGGCAGCGGCGCCACGGTGCCCATGTTGCCGGCGGCCGCCTCGGTGATCACCGCGGCGATCTCGTCGCCGTACCGCTCGAAGGCGCCTTCCACCGCGGCCAGATCGTTGTACGGCAGCACCAGGGTGTCGTGGGCGGCGGCGCCGGTCACGCCCGGGGAGGTGGGCAGGCCCAGGGTGGCCACGCCGGAGCCGGCCTGCGCCAGCAGGGCGTCGACGTGCCCGTGGTAGCAGCCGGCGAACTTGATGATCTTGGCCCGGCCGGTGAAGCCGCGGGCCAGCCGCACCGCCGACATCGTCGCCTCGGTGCCGGAGTTGACCAGCCGCACCTGCTCGACCGGCTCCACCCGGTCGACGATCGCCTCGGCCAGGGCCACTTCGGCCTCGGTGGGCGCACCGAACGAGAGTCCGGAGGCGGCCGCCGCGCGCACCGCATCCACCACCTGCGGGTGGGCGTGCCCCAGGATCATCGGCCCCCACGAGCAGACCAGGTCCACGTAGCGGTTGCCGTCGACGTCGGTCAGCCGGCAGCCGCTCGCCTCGGCGATGAAGCGGGGGGTGCCGCCGACGGCCGAGAAGGCGCGGACCGGGGAGTTGACTCCGCCGGGAATGCTGGCGGCGGCCCGGCGGAACAGTTCGGCGCTGGCGGTGGTGACCTGGTCGCGAGCTGCGGCGTTGTCGGCGGGGGGACGGACCATGGCTTCCAGTGTTCCAAATCTGCGCGCCGGGTCCCAATCCGGCATTCGCCCGGACCGGCCCGGCGCGCGGCTCGGCGGCCCCGTTATCGGGGCCCGGCCGCACCTCGTGCGGCGGCCACCGCATCGGCGATCGCCTGCTGTCCGCGGGCGTTGGGATGGAGCGCCCCGGGGCCGTCGATCATCGGTTCCACCCAGCGCTGTGCGGCACCGGCGCAGACGTCGTGCCCGGCCGACGGGCCGGTCATGTCGACGAAGGTCGCGCCCGCGGCCGTCGCAGCCGCCTGCACCGCCTGATTGAGTCTTTCCTCCATCCGCCGAACGAATGGCCTGTCACCTGCAGCGATACTGACCTGATCGAAGCAGCCGCCGGTTGCGGGCAGGACGCGCGGATAGCCCGCGACGAGGATCTGCGCATTCGGGGCCGCCGCGCGGATCCGGGCCAGCGCCCGCCGCAGATCCGGGGCCACCTGCCCGTCGAGCGCCGCGGTCAGTTCCCCGGACAGTTCGTCGCGGCACGGGTGGCCGCGCGGATCGCTGCGGCCGGCCCGGGTGCAGCCGCCGACCAGCCGGGAGAACAGGCCGGCATCGTTGCCGCCGATCGTGAGAGTGACCACAGCGGTCTGCGGCCCCAGCGCCTCGAGCTGAGCCGGCACGCCCTCGTACTGCGGGCGGCCCAGTTCGGCGGTGGTCGCGCCGGCGCAGGAGACGTCGGTGAGCCGCCAATGCTCCCGGCGCGCCAGCAGCGCGCCGAAGTTGCGGGCGGATCGCTGACACGGGAACGGGGAGTCGGCGGCGAGCGGGGTCACCCCGGTGCCGGCGGCGTAGCTGTCGCCCAGGTGCACCGCCTCGGTGGCTCCGGCGGTCGGCTCGCCGGTCAGCGGGCGCAATTCCGCCGCGGCCACCGCACCGCCGGCGAGCAGTGCCAGCAGCAGCGCGCTCAGCAGGAAGCGCACGCCGGTCAGGAGGACTTCTTCGTGGGGCCGAGCCCCAGTTGCGCGGCCAGTACGGCCTCGGACAGTTCGCTGCGCAGCCGGTCGACGTCCCGGGCCCAGGCCTGGGCCAGTCTGCCGTTGGTGAGCCGAAGGCCGATGCCCTTGCGGCGGCGCGGCACCGCGGGCAGTTCACCGAGGGCGCGGGCGGCCTCCCAGTCGCGGGGTTCGCTTCCGTTGTTGGCCGGGAAGATCTCGGCGATGTCGGCCACGGCGATGGTCTGCGTCCCCTGCCGCAGGGTGGTCTCGGTCAGTTCCATCGAGACGTGCTGGCGGGCGGCGATCACCTGCAGCACGGAGAAGCCGACGAGCACGATTCCGAAGATGACCAGCACACCCCAGTGGATGCGGCCGCCGCCGATGATCTCCAGGATCAGCACCAGCAGGATCATCACCGGCCCGATACTCACCACCCACCAGCTGCCGCCGGCCTCCCGGTAGAGGGTCTCGCCGCGGTCCAGGCCGTCGACGTCGGTCAGCGGCGGACCGGCCGGGCGGGCCGCCGCGCCGGACTCCTCATCGGGGTCGTCGGCTTCGTCGGGATCATCGAGGGTCTCGAAGTCCTCGTCCGGGTCGTAGTCCTTGTCCGGGTCGAAGGTCCACTCCGGATCCCCGCCGTCGGGCCCGGACCGGCTCACGAGCGCTCCTTGCGGGCTTTGCGGCCGTAGCTGTCGAGGTCCCGGCCGGTGAACCAGGCGTCGGCCTCGGGCCGGTAGGCCAGCAGCGAGCCGAACAGGCCCACCACGGAGGCCGCGAGCACCAGAGCCAGCGAGGCATCGGCGAAGCCGATGGTCAGCACCAGCAGCATCGCGACCACCACGCAGGTGAGCGCGGCCAGCGCGCCGCGCCACTGGACGATGGTGCAGGCATTGCGGGACAGCACGATGTACGCCGCGCCCACCACGATGAAGAGCACCGCCACCGCGATCACGCCGAAGTCCCAGCCGGTGTCGAGCATGGTGGCGACCACCCCCCAGACGCCCAGCGCGATCAGCAGCGCGCCCGAGATCAGCCACAACCGCAGCGCCCACATCACCTGGGTCGGCCGGTTGGCCGGATCCGGTTTGTAGACCTTGGTCTCCTGGTCGGTCACATCGATCACCTTCCCCCGCGTCCGGGCTTCGTGCGGCTCCGGAACTCCGCCGTCTCACGGCAGTAGCGGGCACTGTCCTTGTTCATCAGCGCGGCCAGGGCGCCCATGGCCGCCACGCCGCCGAGAATACGTGGCACCATCCCCCAGGCGGGAACGGAAAGCATGGAATCGTCGTCCACACCGACCAGCAGACCGATGATGTCGAAGACCAGCAGCACGGCCAGAAAGGCGCTCATCCAGCCCAGCAGCAGCCGGGCCCAGGAGCGGCCCTGGAAGGCGAAGACCATCACCAGCACCGACAACCCGCCGAGCACCACGATCTGCACGACGGTCGCGCCGACCGCCATCAGGGTCTGGGCCGAGCCGACGTCGCCGGAGGCGCCGCTCTGCTCGAGGTAGTCCTCGGCGAAGGGTCTGGCCTCCCGATGCATCACCGGGTACAGACTGATCGCGGCGATCGCCTGACAGACGATGACCGCCGCCCACAGCTGGATCGCCAGCCGGATGCTCTCAGGCCGTTCCGGTGGCTCCGGGGGCGCCGGCGGTGCCGGCGGATGGAACGGTTGCTGCTGATACGGGTGCATGAGCCTTTACCGGGCGGTGAGCCGGTGGGCGATCTCGACGGCCGCGTAGGTCAGGACCACCGAGGCGCCGGCCCGGACGATCGAGAGCACCGCCTCGTCCAGGGCGGCCTCGCGGTCGATCCAGCCGCGTTCGGCGGCGGCGCAGATCATCGAGTACTCACCGCTGATCTGGTAGGCGGCGACCGGCCGGTCGGCCAGTTCGGCCACGTCGCGGACGATGTCGAGGTAGCTCATGGCGGGTTTGACCATCACCATGTCGGCGCCCTCGTCGAGGTCGGCGATCAGCTCCCGGACCGCCTCGCCGCGGTTGGCCGGATCCTGCTGATAGGTGCGTCGATCGCCCTGCAGCGACGAGGCGACGGCTTCGCGGAACGGGCCGTAGAACGCCGAGGCGTACTTGGCGGTGTAGGCGAGGATCGAGACGTCGGTGTGCCCGTCGTCGTCGAGGGCTTCGCGGATGGCGGCCACCTGGCCGTCCATCATGCCGCTCGGACCCACCACATGCGCCCCCGCCCGGGCCTGCGCCACGGCGAGCGCCTGATAGCGCACGAGGGTGGCGTCGTTGTCCACCCCGCCGCGGTCGTCGAGCACCCCGCAGTGGCCGTGATCGGTGAACTCGTCGAGGCAGGTGTCGGCCATCAGCACGGTGGCGTCCCCGAGGTCGGCGCGCAGAGCGGCCAGTCCCCGGTTGAGGATGCCGTCCGGATCGTCGCCGGCCGAGCCGGTGGCGTCCTTGTCGCCGGTCGACGGCACCCCGAAGAGCATCAGCCCGCCCACCCCGGCGCGGACCGCCTCCTCAGCGGCGGCGCGCAGCGAATCGACGGTGTGGTTCACCACCCCGGGCATCGAGACGATCGGCCGGGGCTCATCGATGCCGTCGGCGACGAACATCGGCAGCACCAGCTGAGCGGGGTGCAGACGGTTCTGCGCGACCAGCCGGCGCATGGCGCCGGTGGTCCGCAGCCGCCGGGGGCGGGCGATCGGACGGTCCATACCGGACAATCCTACGTGCGTCGCTCAGGACCGCGACCGACGCGACTTGCGCCGCGGCGGGGGCAGTGCGCCCTCGGCGCGGAGCGCGGCCGCATGAGCGGCCAGTGCGTCGACGAGTTCGATGACCGAGGCGTTCTCCGGACGCACGTCCACCCGCAGGCCGAATTCGACGGCGGTCTCGGCGGTCTTGGGGCCGATGCAGGCGACGATGGTCCGGGCGTGGGGCTTGCCGGCGATGCCGACCAGGTTCCGCACGGTGGAGCTGGAGGTGAAGCAGACCGCGTCGAAGCCGCCGGTCTTGATCATCTCCCGGGTCTCGGCGGGCGGCGGTGCGGCCCGCACGGTGCGGTAGGCGGTCACGTCGTCGATCTCCCAGCCGCGATCACGCAGCCCCTCGGAGAGCGTCTCGGTGGCGATGTCGGCGCGCGGCAGCAGGATGCGATCCACCGGGTCGAAGATCTCGTCGTAGGGCGGGAACACCTCGAGCAGCCCCAGGGAGGACTGTTCGCCGCTGGGCAGCAGCTCCGGCTCCACGCCGAAGGAGCGCACCTTGGCGGCGGTGGCCTCACCGACGCAGGCGATCTTGACACCCGAGAAGGCGCGGGCGTCGAGCCCGAACTCCTCGAACTTCTCCCACACGGCGCGCACCGCGTTGGTGGAGGTGAACACCACCCACTGGTAGCGGCCGTCCACCAGCCCCTTGACCGCACGCTCCATCTGCGCCGGGCTGCGCGGCGGCTCCACGGCGATGGTCGGCACCTCGCGCGGGATGGCGCCGTGCGCCACCAGCCGGTCGGACATGTCGCCGGCCTGCTCCTTGGTGCGCGGGACCAGCACGGTCCAGCCGTACAGCGCCCGCGACTCCCACCAGGAGAACTTGCTGCGCTGGCCGACGACCTTGCCCACGGTCAGCAGCAGCGGGCCGGTCACCGAGGCCGCGGCGTCGACCAGGGTGGCCAGGGTGGCCTCGATGGTGCGCTGCTGGCAGGTGGTGCCGTTGACGGTGACCGCGACCGGAGTCTGCGGGGCCAGTCCGTGCTCGGTGAGCGCAGCCGAGACCTCGCCGAGGTGGGTGTCGGTGGCGTGCAGCACGAGCGGTCCGGGGGCGGCGGCCAGAGCGGCCCAGTCCACCTCGCCGCGGACGTCGGCGACGGTGTGGCCGGAGCCGAGCGGCATGCCGGCGAAGCCGGGGACCACGGCTGCGGACGGCAGACCGGGCAGCACCTCGAAGGGCACGGTGGTGCGGGCGACGGCCGCGATCTCGGCGAGCACCGCGTCGGTGGACATCGGATCGCCGGAGACCACGCGCACCACGTCCACGCCGGTGCGGGCCTTGGCGACGAGGCTCTTGGCCACCTGGGCCGGATCACCGAGCGCCGGCTGCGCGATGGGCTCGGTCTCCTCCGCCGCGGCCGGGGCGGTGTCGGCCGCCTCGGCCTCGGCCTTGGCGGACTTGCGCCCGGCTCGCGGGCTGGGAGGTTCGGGAACGTGATGCGCCGAGCCGATCAACTCGACGACAGCCTGCGGTACGTCCGGATCCACGAAGGCGGCCGTGGCGTTGACCAGGGTGTCTTGGGCGCGCACTGTCAGCAGATCCAGATTTCCCGGACCCGACCCGACGAACAGAATCCGGCCGGGATTAGCATTCTTCGTACGGCTCATGCGTTCGCACTCTCCTGCCCCGCATGCGGGGCTGCAGTTCGTTCTCCACCGGAGCCGTCGGACCGCGAGGTGCGCTCACACCTCCGGACTGACGAGTGCGGCGGCGCCGCGCTCCAGCAGTTCGGCGGCGAGATCCTTGCCGAGCTGTACGGCCCGATCGGGGGCGCCCACCACCGAAGAGCGGATCACCTCGGATCCGTCTTCGGCCGCCACCGCCGCACGCAGCGACAGTTCGGCGAAGATGCGCCCGTCCTCGTCGATCGATTCGACCACCTCGGCGATCGCTCCGACCGGTGCGGTGCAGCCGGCCTCCAGGGCCGCCAGCACTGCCCGCTCGGCGTCGACCGCGGTGCGGGTGGACTCGTCGTCCAACTCGGCGAGTATTCTCACCAGTTCGGCGTCATCGGATCGGCACTCGACCGCCAGAGCGCCCTGGGCCGGAGCGGGTAACACCACCATCGGGTCGATGGCTTCGGTGACCGCATCGGCGCGACCGATGCGTACCAGTCCGGCTCGGGCGACCACGACCGCGTCCAGTTCTCCGTTCGCGACTTTGCCCAACCGAGAATCTAGGTTGCCCCGTAGGGGGCGAATTTCCAAACCGAGACCCAATGCTCTAAGCTGCGCGGCCCGCCGCGGCGAGGAGGTGCCCACGGTGGCGCCCGGGGCGAGCTCTCCGAGGACCTTGCCACCCGCACTGACCAGGGCATCTCTCGGGTCGACGCGTTCGGGGACCGCCGCGATCGTCAGGTCGTCCTCGGGGGCGGTCGGCAGATCCTTGTAGGAGTGGATCGCCACGTCGCATTCGCCGTTGCGCAGCGCGATACGGATGGCCGTGGTGAAGACGCCGACGCCGATCTGCGCCACCGGTGCGGTGGAGACGTCGCCGTCGGTGGTGATGATCACCAGTTCGGCGGGGTGGCCGGCGGCGGTCAGCCGGTCGGCGACACCCTGCGCCTGTGTGGTGGCCAGTAGAGATCCTCGGGTTCCGATCCGGATCGGGTCGGGCACAGCCACTTCCTTCCCCGGACCCGCCGGGACCCGGTGTTCTCGGTGTTGGTTGCGGCGGCGTCGGGCGCCGCCCGGGCCGGGACGGCCCGTCAGTGGATCTCTTCGATCCCGCCTTCCGGCGCCACCAGCGTCTCGGTGGATCCGGGTTTGAGTTCGAACAGCTCGCGCAGCGCCTCGGCGTACAGGTCGCCGTTGCCGGTGGAGGCGAGTTGCTTGACCCGCACGGTGGGCGCGTGGAGCAGCTTGTCGGCCACCCGTCGGACCGCCTTGGCCACCTCGTCGCGCTGGCCGGGCTCCAGGTCGGGAAGCCGGGTCTCCAGCCGCAGGATCTCGGCCTCGACCAGGTCGGCGGCGCGCTGGCGCAGGGCGGCCACGGTGGGCGTCACCTCGGCCTGGCGCTGGGCGGCCAGATAGTCGGCCAGTTCGCCGGCGACGATGGCGCGGGCGGCCTCCGCATCGTCGGTGGCGGCACGGGTCTGCGCATCGCCGCGCAGGCCTTCGATGTCGATGATCTGCACACCGGGCAGCTGCGCGGCGATCGGATCGACGTTCCGCGGCAGCCCCAGATCGCAGATCATCAGCGGGGCCGGGTTGGTGCGCTCGAGCAGCGCCGTGTGCACGTCGCTCACCTGCAGCAGGGTGCTCACCGAGCCGGTACAGGCCACCACGATGTCGGCACCGGCCATCGCCCCGGAGACCTCGTCGAGGCTCACGCCGGTGGCGGCGATGCCGTAGCGCTCGCGCACCCCGTCGGCGAGTTCGCCGGCCCGGGTGGCGGTGCGGTTGACGATCACCATCTCGTCGACCCCGTCGCGGGCGAGCTGGCTGGTGGCCAGCGAGCCCATGGCGCCGGCGCCGATCACCACGGCCCGCCGCATCGGCGGATGGCCGTCGCCGCGCAGGGCGGCCGCACGGTGGACGGCCACCGACACCACCGAGGCGCCGGCCCGGTCGATGCCGGTCTCGCTGTGCACCCGCTTGCCCACCCGCAGGGCCTGCTGGGACAGCTCGTGCAGGGTACTGCCGGCGCTCTGCTGCTGGTCGGCCACGGTGTACGCGGTGCGGATCTGTCCGAGGATCTGCTGTTCGCCGACGACCATCGAGTCCAGGCCGGCCGCCACCGAGAACAGATGCTCGACGGCCGCCTCGGAATACTTGACGTAGGCGTGTTCGGTCATCTCGGAGACGGCCAGGCCCGAATGCTCGCCGAGCACCTCCCCCACGGCTTCGAGCGCGGGGTGGAAGGCGTCGACCACGGCGTAGATCTCCACCCGGTTGCAGGTGGAGACCAGCATGGCCTCGGACACCGAGCGGGAGCGCATGAGCGCTTCGACCAGCTTGGGTCGGTCGTAATCGGAGACGGCGAGTCGTTCGAGCACTGACACCGGAGCACTCCGATGAGAGACCCCGAACAACAAAACACTCACGCTGTCACCGTTTCCTCGCTGCCCGCTTCCCGGCGTCGGCTCTGCCGCGGCGCCCGGAAACACGAACACATGTAGAAGACAGCGTAGTTCACCGCCGGCCGGGCCCGCCATCAACCCGGCGGTATCGACCGAACAATCGCTCTGCCGGCGCCCGGGCGGGCGGTCAGCGGCGGGCGTCGAGGTCGGCGCGCAGCCGTGCCTCGTCGACCTCCCAGTAGCTGTGCTCGGCGCCGTCGAGCAGCACCACCGGCAGCCGGTCGCCGTATTCGGCGCGGGTGATCCGGTCGCCTTCTTCGGCCAGCAGGTCCACGTCGCGGACCTGCGGCGCGAGACCGTAATCGGCGAGGACGGCGGTCAGGACGGTCAGCGCCGTGGCGCAGGCCGCGCAGCCGGCCCGGGTCAGCAGCACCACATCGGGTCCGGGGGTCGAGGGGGTGACGGTCATAGCCCCGTCTTACCAGGCGCACCGGCGCCGGTCACCGGGCGTGTCCGGTGACCGGCACGGTCAGTGCGCACCGTTGGACAGCGCCGCCGACTTGGCGGAGATCCAGTCGACGTAGGCCAGCCCGATCGCCGAGGCGATGAACGCCATGTGGATGATGGTCTGCCACATCAGCTGCTCGGACGGGATGTTGGCGGCGTTGATGAAGGACTTGAGCAGGTGGATCGAGGAGATGCCGATGATCGACATCGCCAGTTTCACCTTGAGCACGTTCGGGTTGACGTGCGAGAGCCACTCCGGCTTGTCCGGGTGGGCGTCCATCCGGATCCGCGAGACGAAGGTCTCATAGCCGCCGATGATCACCATGATCAGCAGGTTGGCGATCATCACCACGTCCACCAGGCCCAGAACCACCAGCATGACGTGGGTCTCGTCGAGGTGATCGAAGTCGGTGACGAGGTGGACCAGTTCCTTCCAGAAGACCACCACGTACACGGCCTGCGCGACGATCAGCCCCAGGTAGAGCGGCGCCTGCAGCCAGCGGCTGATGAAGATCGACGAGCCGACGACCCGGATGAAGCTGTTGCGCTGCGGGCCGATGTCCGCGTCGGGAACCGGCGTCTCCCCGGTGGTCGCGGGGACGGTAGCGGTCTGCTCGGACGGCTCGGAGGCTTCTGTCATGAGGCAGAACAATAGCGACACAGCCGACGAGCGTCGCATTGTGAACACCGGATTCCACTGTCTGAACGAGTGCCCGACGAGCGGCGCGAGACGTGCCCCGGCACGCGAGGCGGGCGATCGTCTCCGCCGTCGCCGCGGCGCAGCGGCCGACGGCACAGGCTAATCTGGACGATGTGAGCCGCGAAGACCCCGAACCGGAAGACGGCGGCCGTTCCTGGCCGTCGTCGGCTGAGCCCGAGCACCGCAACCACGACGTCTCCCTGCCCGACGAACCCGACCCCGAGGGCCTCGAATCCGGCGAGCACACCGAGGCGCGGCCGGCCGGGGACCGCCCCGCCGAGCCCGAGCTGACCGCCGAGGAGATCGAGAGCCGCCGGGTGAGCGCGTGGCTGGCCGAACGCGCCGGCCGGGTGCGCCAGAGCGCCTCCGAGCTGCGCCAGACGCTGGCCGGCGAGGCCGCGGCGGCCGCCGCCGTGGAGTCGCTGCACGAGCACATCCCGGACGACCCGGACGGCGAGCACACCGACCTGACCGCCGCCGCCTTCTTCGACGTCGACAACACCCTCGTGCAGGGCGCCTCGATCGTGCTCTTCGCCCGCGGCCTGGCGGCGCGGAAGTACTTCTCGTACAACGACATCATGCAGTTCGCCTGGCAGCAGGCGAAGTTCCGGCTGACCGGGCGCGAGGACATGGACGATGTCGCCGAGGGCCGCGACAAGGCCCTCTCGTTCATCGCCGGCCGGTCCACGGCCGAGCTGGTGAGCCTCGGCGAGGAGATCTACGACGAGTACATCGCCGACAAGATCTGGCCGGGCACCCAGGCCCTGGCGCAGCGCCACCTGGCGGCCGGCCAGCAGGTGTGGCTGGTGACCGCGACCCCGGTGGAGCTGGCGCAGACCATCGCCACCCGGCTGGGCCTGACCGGAGCGCTGGGTACCGTCGCCGAGAGTGTGGACGGGGTGTTCACCGGCCGGCTGGTGGGCGACATCCTGCACGGCCCGGGCAAGGCGCACGCCATCCGGGCGCTGGCCGTCCGCGAGGGGCTGAACCTGCGCCGCTGCACCGCCTACTCGGACTCGTACAACGACGTCCCGATGCTCTCGCTGGTGGGCACCGCGGTGGCCATCAACCCGGATTCGGATCTGCGCGAGGTGGCCAAGGTGCGCGGCTGGGAGTCGTACGACTTCCGCACCGCCCGCAAGGCCGCCAAGTACGGCGTCACCACCGCCGCCGTGCTGGGTGCGGCCGGCGGCACCGCCGCCGTGGGCGCCAAGCTCCTGCGTCAGCGCTCCGCCGACTGACCGGCCCCGTACGCGACACGCGAACCGGAACGCGCGCCTGTGCAGGCGCGCGTATCAGTCCCGGTGTCGCGTTCGGCGTCGAACGGTCGGCCGGGGTCAGCCGAAGTAGACGCTGCCGCGGCGGGAGAGCATCCGGAACAGGGTCTGCTGGATCTCCTCGCGGACGTGGTCGGTGAGGTCGAAGACCACCATCGGGTCGTCGGCGGCGCTACTGCCGTAGCCGGAGGTGTCGATGGGCCGGCCGAAGTGGATGTGCCATTTGGCCGGGAGCGGGATGGCCCCGAGCGGGCCGAGCCACGGGAACAGCGGGGTCACCGGGAAGTACGGCAGTCCCAGCGCCCGGGCCAGCGGCTTGAGGTCGGCGATCATCGGGTAGATCTCCTCCGAGCCCACGATGGAGACCGGAATGATCGGCGCCTCGGTACGGATCGCGGTGGTCACGAAGCCGCCGCGGCCGAACCGCTGCAGCCGGTAGCGGTCCTTGTACGGCTTGCCGATGCCCTTGAAACCCTCCGGCCAGACGGCCGTGAGCTCGCCCTTGCGCAGCAGCGCCTCGGCGTCGTCGTTGCAGGCCAGGGTGGCACCGGTGCGCCGGGCCAGATCGCCCACCACCGGCGTCTCGAAGGCCAGGTCGGCGGCGAGCAGACGCAGATAGCGGCCGTCGGGATGGTTGTCGCGCACCGCCAGCGAGGTGATCAGCGCGTCCACCGGGATGGTGCCGGCGTGGTTGGCCACCAGCAGCGCGCCGCCCTGCGAGGGCAGATTCTCGATGCCGCTGACCTCCACCCGGAACCACTTCTGGTAGATCGGCCGCAGCGCCGGGAACCAGACCGATTCGGTGAAGTGCGGATCGAAGCCGAAGTCGTCGACGGTGTACTCGCCGGTCATCCGCTCCCGGATGAAGCCCGAGGTGGCGATCAGCGAATCGGCGACGGCGTGACGCAGCCCGGCGAGCGAGAAGAGCGGTGAGTTCCGGGCCGGCTCGATCGGCGCGGTCGGCTCGTCGGCGGCGATCAGCTCCCGCTTGATCGGGACCACCGCGGCCCCGTCCGCACTCTCGACGGTCTGCGGACGGATCGGCGAACTCTGTTGCGGCTCAGCGGTATACAGCGCGATGACCTTCGCGGTTCGCGGATCCGCCGGCTTACCCTGCGATGCCACGTGCTCGCTCCCCCCGTCATGCGTCCGTACGTTGCGATTCATTCTACGTTCCGAGCCTGCGCCACCACATCACTGCAGCGCTGTGGCGGTGGCCACCACCCGGTCCTGCAGCGACCGCCAGGTCTGCGGGCTGATCACCGGCTGGGTGCGGCCGCGATCGATGAAGTCGTCGAGGGTCTCCATCGTCGTGTACCGCGGCTCGAAGCCGAACTCGGTCCGCATCCGCGTGGTGTCGAGCACCCGGCCGAAGGCCAGGTAGTCCTCCATGTCGGAGCGGATGGTGGGCAGCCGCGCATCGCGGAGCACCCCGACCAGCGGCACCAGCAGGCCCGACGGAACCGGCAGCTGCACGTGTCCGGCCCGGTGGATCGCCTGGCCCAGCGTCACCACTCCGTCGCCGGAGAGGTTGAAGGTGCCGCCCTGCGGACGGCAGGTGGCGTGTTCGAGCGCACGGAGCGCGTCCTCCTCGTGCAGGAACTGCAGGCGCGCCTGGTGGCCGAAGACCACCGGCACCAGCGGCATGGACAGGTAGGAGCTCATCCGGGTGACCAGCTGCGGCCCCAGGATGCCCTGCGGACGCAGAATGGTCACCTCGATGTCCTGACGGCGCCGGGCCAGCCCGCGGGCGTAGCCCTCCACGTCGAGCATGTCGCGACCGTAACCGCGCCGCGGCTCCCGGCGGGCCCGGGTGCCCTCGGCGAAGGCGACCGGATCCTTGGCGGTGGCGCCGTAGATCATCGCGCTCGAGCGCAGGACGAGCCGCTTGACCGACGGACTGCGCTGGCAGGCCGCGCACACCTGCATCGAGCCGACCACGTTGAGTTCTTTGATGGCGGCCGAGTGGGCGGCGCTGTCCATGATCGACGGCGCCGCGTGCACAACGGTGTCCACCTCATAGCCGGCGATGGCCTTGGCGATCGCCGGGCGCCGGATGTCCAGGCGCAGGAACTCCGCGCGGCCCATCCGGCGCATCATCGCCTTGCTGGGAACCCGCGAGTCGACCGCGACGACCCGCTCGATCGCCGGATTGTCGACGAGCCGGCTCACCAGATAGCCACCCAGGAAGGTGGCGGCCCCGGTCACCAGGACGGACCGGGGCGGTGTGGCCGCGGAGATCTCCTCAGACATGGCTCAAGGCTAACCCGGAGACGACAGAACCCGCCCGGTGGGCGGGTTCTGCGAATCGATCACTTGCCGAGTTTGCGACGCTGGACTCGCGTGCGGCGAAGCAGCTTGCGGTGCTTCTTCTTCGACATGCGCTTGCGGCGCTTCTTGATCACTGAACCCACGGGGGTCTCCTCACGATCGTGCTGGTGGTCGGTGCGGCCGCCGCCGGGAGCGGCCAACTCGCTTCGCCGGGAACAAGAGTCTCCCGCGGACAGCGATCCGACGACCGATTCTAGCGACCCGCAGGCAGCAGGGTGAAATCGGGCGTCGCTCCCAGCTCGACCGGACCGGTCGGAGACGGCGGGCTGGACATGTGCGAACCGGCCGGAACCACGGTGTGGACGGTTCAGGCCGGCTCGCGGTGAGCGTCGAGGCTCCTCACAGCTTCGGGTGGCGGCGAGGCCGCCGGCGGGGACTAGCCCGCGTCGAAGTACGAGGTCTCCAGGTAGTCGTGCACGGCCTTGGCGTGCACACGGAACGAACGGCCGACGCGCACGGCGGGCAGTTCACCGTTGTGCACCAGGCGGTACACGGTCATCTTCGAGACGCGCATCAGTGCGGCCACCTCGGCGACGGTCAGGAACTGCGTACCGTTCGCGTTGGCATTGGCGACACCGCGGTCGGCGAAGTCGTTCCTGTCTCCAGGCTTGTCTGCTGCAGCCATGAAAAAATAAACCTCCGGTGCACGCATCGCGGCCACCGGCTTCCCCTCCGGCGGACATAGACACGTACGTGCTGCTAGGAGCTTAACGTGGCTTGTGTGAATAGTGCGACGTGAGTGGCTAAATCGGCGGGTCGCTGCTGTGGGATGCGCCACATCGGCAGCCATCTGTGCAGGTGAGGACGTCAGGCCTCGTCGACGCCCAATTCTCCGGCGACCTGCTGACTCGAGCGAGAAGTCTCAACGTCGACTCGACGTGCGGCCTGAACACTGGTGTGAGCCGCCGCCCGGGCCGCCTCGCCCACCGCGTGGCGCAGTCCGAACCGCTCCAGCTCCCGCAGGGCGGCGGCGGTGGTGCCGGCCGGCGAGGTGACCGCGGCCCGCAGCTCCACCGGGGAGACGCCCGACTCGGAGAGCAGCAGGCCGGATCCGCGCAGCGTCTGACCTGCCAGTTCAGCGGCCTGCGGGCGGGTCAGCCCCAGTCCCACACCGGCATCGATGAGGGCTTCGACCATCAGATAGAAGTAGGCCGGCCCGGAGCCGGAGACGGCGGTCACCGCGTCCATCTGCTTCTCCGGGACCACCATCACCCGGCCGACGGTCTCCATCATCGCCACCGCCGCGGCGACCTGATCCTCGGTCGCGTAGCGGCCGGCGCTCACCGCGCTCATACCCTCGTTCACGAGCATGGGAGTGTTGGGCATCACCCGGATCACCGGCGCCCCGGCAGGCAGCGCCGTCTCGTAGCGGGTGGTGGGAATGCCGGCGACCACCGTGACCGTGATGCGCTCGCTCTCGCCCGCGTCGTCGGTGCGGGCCAGCACCCGCAGAACGTCGTCGACGGCATCGGGCTTGACCGCGATCACTGCGATCTGGGCGGTCTCGGCGGCGTCGCGCACATCGTCGGTCACCCGGACGCCGTAGTCCGCGTGCAGTTCGGCGCGGCGGGCCTCTGCGCGTTCGACCACCACCAGGTCCTTGACCGGCTTGCCCGACCGGATCAACCCGGCCAGCAGCGCCTCGCCGATCTTGCCGCCGCCGATGATCGCGATCCGTTCACTCACGTGCTCAACCGTCCTGATTCGTCTCGTCGTCGCCGGCGGTGCCGCCGGGACCGGTGTGGGGGATGCCGGGGTTCATCGTGCCGGATGCGGGATCAGGGCCAGTTGCCGGGACTGCGCCACCACCGCCCCGGTGCTGTCGAGGACCAGGTGGTCCTCGGCGAACATCGACTGCCCCACCTCTGTGCTCGATGCGGCGAAGCGCAGCCAGCCCGGTGCGGGCCGCCGCCGCAGATAGGTCGTGAGCTGGACCGTCGGCGCCCAGCCGAACATGCCCAGGTTCATCACCACCGGCGGCGAGATGTCGCACACCAGCACCGGAAAGTCCACGGCCGTCTCCGGCGGCTGCCGGTCGGCCTGCTTGGGCCGGGTCCAGCCGCGCACCTCGGGGGCGCCGGTCGCCCCGGTCGCCGCCGGGAACGACGAGGCGTCCAGGGACAGGTCCAGCACGGCCCCGAGGTGGTTCACCTCCTCGAGCACCGACCCCTCCAGGGCCAGGGCATCGGCGGCCGGCTCGGCCGGCAGCCCGCCGAGCGTGCCGGTGTCGCGGTGCAGCGGATCGCCGTCGTCGAGCCGGCCGAGGGTGACTGAGGAGGACACCATCACCCGGTCGCGCTGGAGGATGTCCACCTGCAGCACACTCACCGTGCGGCCGCGTTTGACCGGGCGCACCGCCAGCTCGATCCCGCCCGGATCGGGGGCGGCGAGATAGTCGCTGCTCACCGACAGCGCGGTCACGCCGTCGAGCAGCGCCGGATCGCTGTCCGGGGCGGCCAGGTCGTGCAGTGCGCGCCGCGCGGCGACCGCCACCACCAGCTGCAGGCTGCCGCCGTGCACCTTGGGGCCGATGGTGAACTCGGCGCCGACGTGCGCGGCGTAGCGCACGGTGGGTGCGCCGTCTCCGGACATCTCGAGCGCGGTCAGGGCGGCGAGATCAGCGAGACTGGTCACCGGTGGCTTCCTCCAATAGGTTGCGGTGCAGATGCCGCCGGGCGAACTCCAGCGACCGGGTCAGCATGGCCCGCCGCTCGGCTTTGCTGCCGGCCTCGGTGGTGTGCACCTCCAGCACCACCGCGCCGTCGAAATCGCTCGCGGCCAGGCCGCGGCAGATCTCGGCGCACGGCTGGCTGCCGTCTCCCGGGATCAGGTGTTCGTCGCGGGCCGCACCGGTGCCGTCGGTCAGGTGCAGGTGTTTGAGCCCGCCGCCCATCCGGGCGGCCAGCGCCAGCGCGTCCACCCCGGCGGTGGCGGCATGCGACAGGTCCAGGGTGTAGTTGGCGTAGCCGTGGTCGGTGGGGTCGACGGATTTGCCGAAGGCCGAGGCGTGCAGCCCGGGCAGGCCGCCGCGCTGCGCCATCCGCTGCGCGGACCGCTCCCCCGCCCCGAAGACGCGGTCGGCGCGCATGGGGAACATGTTCTCCACGGCGACGGCCACATCCGACTGCGCCTCGAGCGAACGCACCAGGTCGTCGAACGACTTCACGTAGTCGCGCTGCCAGCGGAACGGCGGATGGACGACGACGGTCCCGGCCCCCAGATCCTCGGCGGCCTGCACCGAGCGGACCAGTTTGGCCTTCGGGTCGCGGCCCCACACCCGCTGGCTGATGAGCAGGCACGGCGCGTGGATCGACAGCACCGGCACCTGATATTCCTGCGAGAGGTAGGCCACCCGGTCGATGTTCTGGCTGACCGGATCGGACCAGACCATCAGTTCCACACCGTCGTAGCCGATCTCCGCGGCGTACGCGAAGGCCGCCTCGGTGTTCTGCGGGTACACCGAGGCGGTGGACAGCCCGATCGGTATCTCGGTACGCACTCCGGCGGCCGCCTACACGAGCATGACGAGCGGGCCGATGGTGATCAGCAGGCCGACGCCGAGCGCGAGCAGGGTGGTCGGCAGATCCCGTTTGCGCAGCGCATAGGTGAAGGTGACGATCGCGAAGATCACCAGGACGGCCAGGATCAGCGCCAGGTAGATGTACTCCTTCCAGAGCACGGTGAAGCCCCAGAAGATGCCGGCGCCCACGGCCAGGCCCAGCACCACTTCGCCGATCAGCCCGAGCCAGCCCCAGATCGCGGCGCGCTCGTGCGGCTGCTCGTCCTGCGCGGCGAGCAGCGCGTTCTCGTCGTCGGTGGCCTCGGCCACCTCGGCGGCGCTGGCCAGATGGTCGCCGGCGGGCTCGTCCGCGTCGGTGCCGGCGGCTCCGGTCTCGAGGGACCCTGCATCGAGAGCTGCAGTATCGAGAGCTGCAGAATCGTCGACGCCCGAGTCGAGGGCCCCGGTGCCGGCGGTCACGGTGCCGGCGTCCAGGGCACCGTCGCCGTCTCCGACGCGTGCGATGGGACCGGTGGAGGCGACGTCGATGTCGGTGAAGCCGTCCGCCGTGAACCCGTCCGCAGCGGTGGCGTCCGCAGCGGCTCCCCCGTCTGCGGCCGGAGCCGCGGGCAGGTCCTCACCGAGCAGGTCGTCGGAGGGAACCGGACGCACCGGCTCCTCGTCGTCCCCGCCGTCGGTCACCACCGGGATGATGCCGGTCACCGCGTTGGTCGACCGCACGTAGTCGGGCATCCCGGAGGCGCCGAGCACCCTCGAAGCCGTCTCGTCGGTCTTCTTCTCAGTCGACGAGGTGTACGAGGGCATGCCGGATGCCGTCGCCCCCGTCCCGGAGTCGGCGTCGGTCGAGGCCGGGCGGACCCGCATCGACTCCGATCGGGGGAAGGCCGCGTCGCTGTTGCTGCGGGCGATCAGTTCCTCCACAGAGATCGGCTGCGAGTCGGGATCGCGCTTGGAACCCATACGTGACAACTCCATCCTCAGTTACGTGGTGTGCGTCCCCGACGGGACTCCGATCAGCGTATCGGTGGGCTCGGCGTCGAGCCGCTGCAGAATCGCACCCTCACGCAGAGCCCACGGACATATCTCGAGTGTATCGGCTCCCAGAGCACGCATTGCGGCCTCGGCGACCAAGGCGCCGGCCACGAGCTGCGGGGCGCGGTCGGCGCTCACGCCCTCGAGTTCGGCGCGGTCGGCGGTGGTCATCCGGGAGATGAACGCGGTCAGCTGCCGCACCCCGTCGAGGGTCAGCGTGCGCCGCACCCGTGGTCCGGCCCCCGACGGCGCGGCCCCGGTGAGCCGCGCCAGCGTGCGGAAGGTCTTCGACGTGCCCACCACCAGATCGGGTTTGCCGGCCGATCGGAGCTGCTTGGCCGGGGCCTTGAGCTCGGAGTCGAGCCAGTCGCGCAGCACCGCGATGCGGCGCCGGTCCGGCGGATCCTCGGAGATCCACTGGCGGGTCATCCGGCCGGCGCCCAGCGGCAGCGACAGCGCCACATCCGGTTCCTCGTCGACGCCGTTGGAGATCTCCAGCGAACCGCCGCCGATGTCCAGGGCCAGGATGCGCCCGGCGCTCCAGCCGTACCAGCGGCGCACCGCCAGCGAGGTGAGCCGGGCCTCTTCCACCCCGGTGAGCACCCGCACGTCTACGTCGGCGGCCTTCTTGATCCGGGCGAGCACCTCGTCGGTGTTGACCGCATCGCGCACCGCCGAGGTGGCGAAGGCCATCACCTGCTCGCAGCCCGAGGAATCGGCGATGCGCTGGAAGTCGACGATCGTCTCGACCAGCGAGTCGGCGCCCTTGCGGGTCATCCGGCCGTCGTCGTCGATCTGTTCCGCCAGTCGCAGAACCGCCTTGGTGGAGCTCATCGGGGAGGGATGTCCCCCCGGAAAAGCATCCACGACGAGCATGTGCACGGTGTTGCTGCCCACGTCGAGCACTCCAAGCCTCACGCGCCCAAACTACTGCCTGCGGGCCGGTCCCTGCAGCGCGACCCCGGCACCGGGACGCATCGGCCGGGGGGAAGCGACTACCTTGGGCGCTGTGTCTGAGCACCTCGCCGGCCCCGATCTGCCCATCGCGCCGGCCCCGGAAGTACCTCTCGACTTTCCGCGCGAGTGGTACGAGTTCTTCGATCCCGCCGACCCGGAGCATCTGATCAGCGTGGATCTGACCTGGCTGATGTCGCATTGGACGTGCGTCTTCGGCACCCCGGCCTGTCACGGCATCGTCGCCGGCCGGCAGCCCGACGGGTGCTGCACGCACGGCGCCTATCTGACCGACGAGGACGACCGGGAGCGTCTCGCCGCCGGGATGGCCCTGCTCACCGAGGACGACTGGCAGTACTACGCCAAGGGTTCGGGGAAGGATCCGCTCGGCAAACGCGGCTATCTGACCGAGTCCGACGTCGACGGCGAGCCGGCCCTGAAGACGCGCACCGTCAAGGGCGCCTGCATCTTCCTGAACCGGCCCGGCTTTCCGGCCGGGCAGGGCTGCGCCCTGCATGCGGTGGCGTTGCGCCGCGGCCTCGAGCCGCTGACCGTCAAACCCGACGTGTGCTGGCAGCTGCCGGTGCGCCGCGAGCAGGACTGGGTCACCCGGCCGGACGGCACCGAGATCCTCAAGACCACGATCACCGAGTTCGACCGGCGCGGCTGGGGCGAGGGCGGCCACGACCTGGACTGGTACTGCTCGGGATCGCCGGAGGCGCACGTCGGCGCCGAACCGGTGTACGTCTCGTATGCGCCGGAGCTGACCGAGCTGCTCGGCGAACCGGCCTACCGCGAACTGGCCCAGGCCTGCCGGCGGCGCGGGCAGCTGGGAATCGTCGCCGTCCATCCGGCGACCGCCGCAGCAGCCGGCCGTAGGGACGGTGACATCAAATACGAGCAGCTCTGAGCCGCCCGCGCGGGCTCACGGCTCGAACTTGTAGCCCAGCCCGCGCAGCGTGATCAGGTGCCGGGGGTGGCCGGGATCCGGTTCGATCTTCGACCGCAGCCGCTTGACGTGCACATCGAGGGTCTTGGTGTCGCCGACGTAGTCCGCGCCCCACACCCGGTCGATGAGCTGGCTGCGGGTGAGCACCCGGCCGGCATTGCGCAGCAGGTATTCGAGGAGGTCGAACTCCTTGAGCGGGAGGGTGATCTCGGTGCCGTCCACACTCACGGTGTGCCGCTGCACGTCCATCCGCACCGGATCCACCTCCAGGACGCCGGCGGACTGCACCTCGTCCTCCACTGCGGTGGCGCCGCGGCGCAGCACCGCCCGGATGCGGGCGATCAGCTCACGTGCCGAGTAGGGCTTGGTGACGTAGTCGTCGGCGCCGAGCTCGAGGCCCACCACCTTGTCGATCTCGCTGTCGCGGGCGGTCACCATGATCACCGGCACGCTCGAACGCGCCCGGATGGACTTGCAGATCTCGGTGCCGGACACTCCCGGCAGCATGAGGTCGAGGAGAACGATGTCGGGTCCGACACGTTCGAAGGTCGACAGCGCCTCCGCGCCGTCGTTGACGATGCTGGCCTCGAAACCCTCCTTGCGGAGCAGGAAGGCCAGCGGATCGGCGAGGGCTTCTTCGTCTTCGACGATCAGTACGTGCGTCAAGGCGTGCGATCCTCCGGTTCAGGGGGCGAAACTTCAGGGGGCTGGTTCCCGGTGGTCCGGTCCTGCGGGTCCGGGACATCGGGGGTGTCCCCGACGGGTATGTAGAGCGTGAAGGTGGATCCGGTGCCGGGCCGGCTCCACAGCCGGATGTGGCCGTCGTGGCTGGCGGCGACGTGTTTGACGATGGCCAGACCCAGTCCGGTGCCGCCGGTGGCCCGGGAACGGGCCTTGTCCACCCGGAAGAAGCGCTCGAAGACGCGCTGCTGGTCGGCCTGCGCGATGCCGATGCCGCGATCGGTGACGGCGATGGCCGCCATCGGCTTGCCGTCGATCTCGGCGAGCCTGCGCGACACCGACACCACCTCGCCGACCGGCGAGTGGTTGATCGCGTTGACGATGAGATTGTTCAGCGCCGTCATCAGCAGGGTGCGGTCGCCCGAGACCACCATGCCGGTGCCGGCGTCGGAGACCAGCTCGATCTTGGCCACTTCGGCGCTCACCGCGGACGAGCTCACCACATCGTCGACGAGCGCGTCGACGTCGACGACGGCGAACTCCTCGGTACGACCCTCCTGCAGTTTGGACAGTCCGATCAGTTCGTTGATCAGATTGCCCATCCGGGTGCTCTCGCTGAGGATGCGGCGGCCGAAGTGCGCGACCGCCTCGGGGTCGTCACGGGATTCGAGTACCGCCTCGGTCATCAGGCTGATGGCGCCGAGCGGGGTCTTCAGCTCGTGCGAGACATTGGCCGCGAAGTCCCTGCGGGTGGCCTCGACGCGGATGTTGGTCGAATCGTCGTCGCCGTAGACGAGCGCGTACCGGGAGGTGCCGTGCTCGACGAGCCGGACCACGCAGCGCACGTTCTCCACGGTGCGCGGCATGCTGCGGCCGGTGGCCACGAAACCGAGCGCGGACACCGGGGGAACGAATTCGAAACGGCGGTCTCCGCCGGAGGCGAAGATCTCCGAGACCGCCTCGGCGATCGGGTCGGCCAGCACATCGCGGAGCATGCCCAGTTCCACCGCCCGGCGGTTGTAGAGCACCACCGAGTGATCCTCGCCGACCACGGCCATTCCGGATTCGGCGTTGGTGACCAGCAGGTTCAGCAGACCGCCGCGGGAGAGCGCACCGTCGGAACCGAAGGTCAGGGCGTCGTTGTCGACCAGAGCCGGACCGGTCGAGCCGGGTGCGGATGCCGGGCGCCGGCGATCGGATCCGCTGCTCTGAAACACATCCGCAGTGTACGGCGGTTCACGAGACGATGGCGAGCCGGGACAGTGCGATCACCCAGCTGTTCACACGCAGTTCGCGTGAGTGAATCGGATGTGAACGACCGCGCCCGGATCAGCGGGCGCTGACCACCAGGTCCGAGTATTCGGGGTGCTTCTCCAGGTAGCGCACCACGTACGAGCAGACCGGCACCACCTTGTTTCCGCTGGCGCGCACGTCGTCGAGCACGTGGCGGACCAGATCGGCGGCGAAGCCGCGGCCGCCGAAGCGGTCGTAGACGACGGTGTGGGTGAGGGCGATGCGGTCGCCGTCGGCATGACCGGCGTCGCGGGTGTAGTCGAGGTAGCCCACCTCGAGCGTCGTGCCGTCCTCATCGATGTCGGCGCGGTAGCGCTCCTGGTCCACCAAATGAGTCACCGTGATCGATCCGTCAGCCATAGATCCAATGTATCCCAATACCGGACGACGGCGCAGACGCTTGTCCAGGCGATCGAACGCCCTGACCGGCAGCTACTTCTGCTCGCCCTGGGCGGCCACGGCGGCGGCACCGGCGGCTGCGGCCTCCGGGTCCAGGTAGACCCCGCCCGGCGTGATCGGCCGGAGGTCGTCGTCGAGGTCGTAGCGCAGCGGGTTGCCGGTGGGGATGTTCAGCCCGGCGATGTCCGCGTCGGAGATCCCGTCCAGATGCTTGACCAGCGCGCGCAGCGAATTGCCGTGTGCGGCAACCAGAACCGTCTTACCGGCCCGGATGTCGGCGGCGATGGTCTCGGCGAAGTACGGGATCAGGCGGGTCACCACGTCCTTGAGGCATTCGGTCAGCGGCACGTCGATGCCGGCGTACCGCGGATCGCCCACCTGGCTGTACTCGGCGTCCGGGTCGATGGCCGGCGGCGGGGTGTCGTAGCTGCGGCGCCAGAGCATGAACTGCTCGTTGCCGTACTTGTCCTTGGTCTCGGCCTTGTTCAGGCCCTGCAGGGCCCCGTAGTGGCGCTCGTTGAGGCGCCAGTCGCGGACCACCGGGATCCAGTGTCGGTCGGCCTCGTCGAGGGCCAGCTGCGCGGTGATGATGGCCCGGCGCAGCAGCGAGGTGTACAGCACGTCGGGCAGCAGGTCGTGCTCGACGAGCAGCTGCCCGGCACGCACGGCCTCGGCGCGGCCCTTGTCGGTCAGGGCCACGTCCACCCAGCCGGTGAACTGGTTGGAGGCGTTCCACTCGCTCTCGCCGTGCCGCATCAGGATCAGGGTGCCGTTGCTCATGGGTCCAAGTTTCGCATATCGCCGCCGCCGCGACCTCTCCGACGTCCGTCCCCGCACCGGTGATCACTCCCGGTCGGCCCGGATGCGGACGGCGCCGCAGATCGTGACGCAGACGGGTCACGATCCACGGCGCCGCGGCGGGCCGGTTACTTGCGCAGATCCTTACGCAGGATCTTGCCGGAGGCCGACTTGGGGATCGCCGGGATGAACTCGACCTGGCGCACCTTCTTGTAGGGCGCGACGCGCTCGGCGGTGAAGGCGATGACCTCGTCCTCGGTGAGGGTCTTGCCCTCCTGGACCACCACGAAGGCCTTGGGCACCTCCTCGCCGTCGGCGTCGTGGCTGCCCACGACCGCCACGTCGGCGATGTCCGGGTGGGTCAGCAGCAGCGCCTCGAGCTCGGCCGGCGGCACCTGGTAGCCCTTGTACTTGATCAGCTCCTTGAGCCGGTCGACGATGGTGACGCAGCCGGCCGCGTCGACGGTGGCCATGTCACCGGTGTGCAGCCAGCCGTCGGCATCGATCGTCTCGGCGGTGGCGGCCTCGTTGTTGAGGTAGCCGACCATGATGTTGGGCCCCTTGACCCACAGCTCGCCGGGCTCGGAGGCGCCCTCGGCCGGGAGGGCGACGTCCTCGCCGGTGCCCGGGTCGACGATCCGGTTCTCGGTGTTGGGCACGGCCCAGCCCACCGACGACAGCGGCGCGATGGTGCCGCGGGTCTTCTCGCCGCGATCGAACGGGATCAGGTGGGTCACCGGGCTGGTCTCGCTCATGCCGAAGCCCTGCAGCATGGTCAGGTCGAGCCGGGCGGCCACCGCATTGCCCAGTTCCTCGTCCAGCGGTGCGGCGCCGGAGAGCATGGTGTGCAGCGAGGACAGATCGTAGTTGTCGATGATCGGGTGCTTGGCCAGAGCCACGGCCACCGGCGGGGCGATGTAGGCGAAGGTGATCTTGTGCGTCTGCACGCTCTCGAGGAACTCGACCAGATCGAAGCGCGGCATCACCAGCAGCTGCGCCCGCGCACCGAGGGAGGCGTTGAGCAGCACCGTCATCCCGTAGATGTGGAAGAACGGGAGCACCGCGAGCACCACGTCGTCGGGCGTGAGGCCCTGCAGCGGCCGGATCTGGGCCACGTTGGCCACCAGGTTGCGGTGGCTGAGCATGACGCCCTTGGGGTTGCCGGTGGTGCCCGAGCTGTACGGCAGCACCGCGATGTGGGTGGCCGGATCGAAGCTCACATCCGGGGCGCTCAGGCCGGCGCCGAGCAGGTCGGCGGCGTTCGGGTGACCGGAGACGGCCTGCCCCTCGCCGTCGAGGATGATCACCTCGGCGTCGGGCAGGCCCACCTCCTTGGCCGCCTCCAGCGCGGCCGGGGCCAGCGCCGAGATGGTGATGATGGTCCGGGCCTTGGAGTCGCGCAGCTGCTTGGCCACCTCGGGCGCGGTGAACAGCGCGTTGACCGTGGTGGCGGTGGCACCGGCGCGCAGCACCCCGTGGAAGACGGTGGCGAACGCCGGAACGTTGGGCGAGAGGATGGCCACCACGTCGCCCACGCCCACCCCGCGGGCCGCCAGCGCACCGGCGGCGGCGTCGATCTGGCCGACGAGCTGCCGGTAGGTGGTGGTCGAGCCGCTCTTGGAGTCGATCAGCGCGGTGCGGTCGAGGTCCGCCTCGTCGATGGTGCCGAACAGATAGTCGTAGAGACTGACGTCCGGGATCTCGACGTCGTCGTAGGGACTGGAAAAGCTCATGAACACCCTCCGTAGATGATTGCGGTCAGCCGATCGTAACAATGTGTGTTGTCAGGGTTACCCCGGTCACCCGCACACCCGCCACGCCCGGCTGTCACATCAGAGAGTAGTCCCCTACAGCGGCCCGATTTCGGGCAGATCGGACTCGTCGATCAGGTGGGCGAAGGCCTGCAGGTTGGCCAGCGATTCCCCGCGCGCCACCCGCCACGCCCATTCCCGCCGGATGGAGGTGAGGAAGCCGATCTGCAGGATCGTGTTGAAGTCGCCGTCCGCGGCCTCGAGCACCTGACCGAGGACCCGGTCGATCTCGTCGCGGGTCAGCGCGTCCACGCTGATCCGCCCGATCAGGTAGATGTCCCCGATGTTGTCGAGGGTGTACGCCACCGCGTAGAGCCGCCGGTTCCGCTTGAGCAGATAGCGGTACACGGCCTCGTGGTTCTCGTCGGGCCGGCGGCAGACGAAGGCCTCCACCCGCACCCCGTGCGGCCCCGCGGTGAGCAGCACCGTGGTCTTGAGTTTGCGCTCGCCGGGCAGTTCCACCACCACGTGCTCGGCCTTGGCACCGCCGGCGTCCTTGCGCACGTAATCGATGCCCGACTCGGTCAGGGCCTGCTCCAGGACCGCCAGATTGTCCTCGTGCGAGGTCGTCATCCCGCCACCTTCGATCGGTTCTTGATCCACCGCCGCCGCCGGCGTGACAGCGCCGACGCCGGCGGCAACGCCTGTGCCGCGGGCGTCGGGAAGTCCCCGATCGCCCGCCCGTACGACTCGAGCAGCTGGTCCACGGTGTGCTCCCAGGAGAACCGCTGCGCATGAGCCACGGCGGCCGCACCGTAGCGCCGGCGCCGCTGCGGGTCGGCCACCAGCGAGGCGAGCCGCTCCGTCCACCGGCCGATGTCGTGTCCGGCCACCAGTTCGCCGCTCACCCCGTCGGCGACGGCGACGCTCAGTCCGCCCACGTCGGCGGCCAGCACCGGCACTCCGCAGGCCTGCGCCTCCACGGCCACCAGGCCGAAGCTCTCCGAGTGACTCGGCACGGCCACCAGGTCCGAGGCACGGTACACCTGCACCAGCTCGGCCGGCGGCTGCGGCGGCACAAAGGTCACCCGGTCGGAGATGCCCAGCTGCGCGGCGAGCTCGATCAGCGCCTCGGGGCGTTCGAGTCCGGTTCCGGACGGCCCGCCGACCACCAGCAGCCGCAGGGCGCCGCCGGCGTCGGCACGGATCAGCGGGGCGATCGCCGCCATCAGCACGTCCGGCGCCTTGAGCGGCTGGATGCGGCCGACGAAGGTCACGATGGTCTCGTCCTGGGACAGTCCCAGCCGGGCCCGGGCCGCCGCCCGGTCCCCCGGCGAATAGCAGTCCAGGTCGGCCCCGGGGGTGACGATGTCCACCTTGGCCGGATCGGCGGCGTAGAGCCCGGTCAGTTCGGCCGCCTCGGTGGCGGTGTTGGCGATCAGCCGGTCCGCCTCGGCCACCACCTGCTGTTCGCCGATCACCCGGCCGACCGGTTCGGCGGTGTCGCCGTCGGCCAGCGAGGCGTTCTTCACCGCGGCGAGGGTGTGCGCGGTGTGAACCAGCGGCACGCTCCACCGGTCCCGGGCCAGCCAGCCCACCTGACCCGACAGCCAGTAGTGCGAGTGGATCAGGTCGTAGTAGCCGCGGGCCTGCGCGGCCTCGGCCCGCAGCACCCCGGCGGTGAAGGCGCAGAGCTGCCCGGGCAGATCGCGTTTGTCGAGGCCGTCGAACGGCCCGGCCACCACGTTGCAGACGGTCACGCCGGGTGCCGCGGCCACCAGCGGCTCGTCGCTCGAGCGGGTGGCGCGGGTGAAGATCTCCACCTCGATGCCGCGGCGCGCGAGCCGCGTCGCCGTCTGCCACACATAGACGTTCATGCCCCCGGCATCACCGGTGCCGGGCTGAGCAAGCGGCGAGGTGTGCACCGAGATCAGTGCCAGCCGTCGCGGCATGGGGTCACCGGTCATGTCCTCCAGGGTAGGCATCGGCGCCGCGGGCCGCGGCCCGCGGTCGCAAAAGCCGGCGCGTACTCATGCGTAATCGACGATTAGTGCACGTGGGCCACCACTCCTACACTCATATCGGTAACCATTTTCATTTGCTCCGGAGCAGCCCGTCCGGTGGTCTCCGCTACGCCCGAAAGCAGGTTCAACGATGCGTTCCCGGCTCCTGACTCGCGTGGCCGCCGCCGCGGCGGCGGTGACCGCCCTGGCCACCGTCACCGCGTGCAGCGACGACGGCCCGGCCGCCACCACCGACCATCCCGTCGTGGTGGCCTCCACCGACGTATGGGCCTCGGTGGCCCGTGCCGTCGGCGGCGACCACGCCGAGGTGATCGCGCTCTACAACTCGCCCGACGGCGATCCGCACGAGTTCGAGCCGTCCCTCGCCGACACCGCGAAGATCAAGGACGGCAACGTCCTGGTCTTCAACGGCGGGCATTACGACGCCTACTTCGAGACCGCGGCCGCCGACGCCGAGGGCCACTCGGTGAACGCCAGCGCCGTGCACGAGGGCAAGGACCCCGACACGCACGAGGAGCACGATCACGAGGGAGACGATCACGACGGCGAGGCTGGCCACCACCATCACGCCGACGGCGAGAACGAGCACGTCTTCTACGACCTGCCCACCGTCGCCGAGGTGTCCGAGAAGATCGCCGACGCGCTCGCCGAGGTCAATCCGGGTGAGGCCGACTACTACCGCACCAACGCCGACGACTTCGTCGCCGGCATCGACGGCCTGAACCAGCGGCTGGCCGCGATCAAGAAGGCCCACGACGGGACCGAGGTGGCCGCGACCGAGCCGCTGGCCACCTACCTGCTCGAGCAGGCCGGCCTGAAGGACATCGCCCCGGCCGCCTTCACCGCGGCGATCGAGAACGGCCAGTCGCCGTCGGCGGCCGACATGGCGGCTTTCACGGACCTGCTGACCGATCATCGGGCCAAGGCGCTGATCTACAACACCCAGACCGTGGATCCGGCCACCGAATCGGTGCTCGGTACCGCGCGCCGCGCCGGCGTTCCGGTGGTAGAACTGACCGAGTCCCTGCCGGCCGGAGTTACCGACTACCTGGTGTGGCAGGGCGATCAGATCACACAACTGGAGCAGGCCCTCGGCTAGATGAGCACAACGCAGTCCCCCGCCGACCCGGTCGTCGAGTTCTCGTCAGCCACGCTGACGCTCGGAGACCGGGTCCTCTGGCGTGATCTGAACCTGTCCGTGCGGCCCGGCGAGTTCGTGGCGGTGCTCGGCCCCAACGGCTCGGGCAAGACCACCCTGCTGCGGGCGATTCTGGGCCAGGTGGCCCTGTCCGCCGGCTCGGTCTCGCACCGCGGCACCCTCGGCTACATTCCGCAGCAGCACGCCGACGACTCGGACACCATGGCGCTGCGCGGACGCGACCTGGTGGGCTTCGGTGTGGACGGCGCCCGCTGGGGCATGGGCCTGCGCGGGCTGCGGCGGCGCCGCGCCCTGGTCGACGCCGCACTCGACGAGGTGGACGCCCGGCGGTACGCCGACTCCCCGCTGGGCCTGCTCTCCGGCGGCGAGCAGCAGCGGCTGCGGCTGGCCCAGGCGCTCACCAAGGATCCGTCGGTGCTGCTCTGCGATGAGCCGCTGGCCAGCCTCGACCTGAAGAATCAGCGGATGGCGGTGGATCTGCTCGACGCCCGGCGCCGGCGCAGCGACACCGCGATCCTGTTCATCACCCACGAGATCAATCCGGTGCTGCCCTTCGTCGACCGGGTCCTGTACCTGGTCGACGGCGCCTTCCGGGTGGGGCCGGTCGACGAGGTGATGACCTCGGCGACGCTGTCCGAGCTGTACGGCAGCCGGGTCGACGTGGCCGAGGTGGGCGGCCGCCTGGTGGTGATCGGCGCCGACAGCGAGCACCACTGCGAGGACCACGGCTACGACGAGGCCGCCGGTGCCGGCACGGTGATCGTCCGGTGACCGCCGCCTCCACGCCGCTGGCGGCGCGGATGGGCGACTTCTGGAACTTCGACCAGACCGCCGATCTGCTCAGCCGCGGCTTCGTGCAGAACTCGCTGATCGCGCTGGCGCTGCTCGGCCTCATCGGCGGCCTGCTGGGCCCGATGATCGTCGCCCGGCAGCTGAGCTTCGCGGTGCACGGCGCCTCCGAGCTGTCGTTCACCGGCGCCGCCGCGGCCATGCTGGCCGGGATCAGCGTCAACACCGGTGGTGTGATCGGCGCCGTGGTGGCGGCGGCGGTCTTCGGCTTCCTCGGCAACCGGGCCCGGGAACGCGATTCGGTGATCGGGGTGGTGATGGCCTTCGGGCTGGGTCTGGGTGTGCTCTTCCTGCACCTGCACGGCCGCACCGGAACCGGCTTCGCACTGCTCACCGGACAGTCGGCCAGCATCACCGACGAGGGGCTGCGGGCGGTGGCGATCACCGCCGCCGTGGTGGTCGTGGTGCTCGCCGTGATCTACCGGCCGCTGCTCTTCGCCAGCCTCGATCCGCGGGTGGCGGCCGCCTCCGGCGTGCCGATGCGCACCCTCTCGGTGGTCTTCGCGATCCTGGTGGGGCTGGCCGCCGCACAGGGCGTGCAGATCATCGGGGCGCTGCTGGTCATGTCGCTGCTGATCACCCCGGCCGCCGCCGCGGCCCGGCTCTCGGCCAATCCGACGGTGGTGCTGGCGCTGTCGGTGCTCTTCGCCGAACTGGCCGCGGTGGGCGGGCTGATCCTGTCGCTCGCCCCGGAACTGCCGGTCTCGGTGCTGGTCACCACGATCTCGTTCGTGATCTACCTGCTCTGCAGGCTGTTCGGCCTGCGCGCCCGCAGCTGACCGGGCGGGCGCCGGGCACCGCTCGCAGGCCCGCTACTCTTCCTCGCCGAAGCCCGGGTTGCAGCGGCTGGCGATCATCTCCGAGTCATCGACCACGGGCCGCCCCGGTTCGAGGTTCCAGCTCGGCTTGTCCGGGTCCACCAGCCTGGCGAAGGTCCAGTGGCAGTCGAACTGGGCGCGCATACCCGGGGTGTCCGCGTCCGGCTCCGCCGCCAGCACCTCCTGCCAGGCCTCCGCACCGGCCGACTCGCCGCCCGTATGCCGGCCCGCGAGCGTGGGCTTGATCTGCAGGCTCGGACCGACATCGGTCTGCACCCAGTCGACGCGATAGATGTACGGCGGCGGCAGCGCCACCGCCGTCGCCGGCGACGATTCGGCAGTTGAAGAATCTACGGCGGACGAACCGGCGGAAGAGGACCGGGCGGGAGAAGTACCCGTCGCAGACGACCCGGTGGCGTCGTCGCCGGCGCCGCAGCCGGCCAGCAGTCCCGTGGCGGCCGCCGCGACGGCGATCGTCCCCACGACCGTGCGGTGGAGCGTCACACCGATTCCATGAAAGCCAGGTGGACCCGCTCCCACGCCGCCCGGCGCGGACCGTCCGGATCGTCGTGGACGCGCGGCTGCTTGTCGATGACCAGGACCTTCCGGTTCTCGGCGGAGTAGCGCGGCCAGTCCTCGGCGGGCACCCCCGTACGGGCGAACCAGGTCCAGCGCGACTGGACGGCGGCGGTGACCTGTTTGGCGGCCTGCCAGTTCCCGGCCGCCGCCAGCGGCGCCCCGATCGGATGTCGGTACATCCCGAAGACCGCGAACAGTTCGGTGGCATGGGTGGCGCCGATCCCGGAGGCCTTGAGCAGCGGTGGCGAATAGTCGTAGCGGTAGACGTACACCGGGGCCCGGCGGCCGTGGTGCTCGGCGAAGATCATCGTCGGCACCCAGAACACGGCGTCGGCGGAGAGCCGCACCTGGTCCTTGCTGCCCGGGTAGAGCCGGTCGATCTCGGCCTTGATCTCCGGGTCGTGCACGCCCACCAGGTAGTGGGTGGGTTTGGGCAGCAGATCCCAGAACCGGGCGAACAGCTCGCCCTCGTCGAGATTGCTGCCGGTGATCAGCGGGACCGGCAGCGTCGACCCCTCCATCGCGGCCTGCACCGGCGGCAGCGGCAGGTACTGTCCGTCGACCACCGGGGCGAAGGGCATCGGTTCACTGAGCCCGGCCTTGGCGGTGAACTTGAGCAGCTGGTGGGCGGCCTTGAGCAGTTGCGACGGGCTCGCACCGTCGACGACGGCGGCCACCTGCGCCGGATCCAGCGGCGGCTCGGTGCGTTCGGCGCCGGCCCGCCGCGACGGGTCCATCAGCAGCCGGACGTATTCGTCGGCCAGCAGCTCCGCGGTCTGCTTGCGCACCACCAGGTCGGCGGCCGGCGACTGGGCGATGGCTCCGGCGAAGAGTCCCTCTGCGGCCGGGGTGGACAGCAGCGCGAGCACCGCCGAGCCGCCGGCGCTCTCCCCGAAGACCGTCACCCGGTCCGGGTCGCCGCCGAAGGCCGCGATGTTGCGCTGCACCCATTCCAGGCCGGCGATCATGTCCTTGAGTCCGGCGTTGGAGTCGAAGGTCCGCTCGGCGGTGGAGTAGCCGCTCAGGTCCAGGAAGCCGAACGGGCCGAACCGGTAGTTGACGGTCACCACGATCACGTCACGGGCCCGGGCCAGGAAGGAGCCGTCGTAGATCGGGGTGGACGTGCCGCCCAGGATGTAGGCGCCGCCGTAGTTGAAGACCATCACCGGCCGCGGCCGGTCGTCGACGGCCTCGGGCGCGAAGACGTTCAGCGACAGGCAGTCCTCGCTGGTGGGCTGGAAGGTGTTCGGCCCGCGGGCGGTGAACAGCTTGTCCTGGATCGGCACCGGACCGTAGTCGTGACATTCGAGCACGCCCTCCCAGGGGGTGACCGGTTGTGGAGCCCGCCACCGCAGTTCGCCCACGGCGGGCGCCGCGAACGGGATGCCCTTCCAGGAGACGGTGCCCTTCGCCAGGCCGCGTCCGCGCTTACCCTCGATCGTCCCGTCGGCCAGTTCGACGACCGTGTTCTGCAATGCCATGATTCCGACCATACTGACCGGGCCTACCCTGGAGGCATGCCGACTGGAGCTGGTGTGTCCCCGACCGGCCCGAGCGCCGGGTCGATCGACCTGAACGCCGACCTCGGTGAGGGTGTGGGCGACGACGCCGCGATGATCCCCCTGGTGTCGAGCGCCAATGTGGCCTGCGGCTTCCATGCGGGCACCCCGACCATTCTGCGCCGCACCTGCGAGGAGGCGGTGGCGGCAGGCGTGCGGATCGGTGCGCAGGTCTCCTACCCGGACCGGGACGGCTTCGGCCGCCGGTTCATGGACGTCGATCCCGACGATCTGATCGCCGACGTGCTCTTCCAGATCGGCGCGCTCACGTCCATCGCCCGCTCGGTGGGCGGCAGCGTGGACTACGTCAAACCGCATGGCGCGCTGTACAACGCGATCGTGCGGCACGAGGGTCAGGCGCGGGCGGTGGTGACGGCGGTGGCCGACGCCGGCCTGCCCCTGCTGATCCTGCCCGGCTCGGCCGCCCAACGACTGGCCGCCGATGCCGGGGTCCCGGTGCTCACCGAGGCCTTCGCCGACCGCGCCTACACCGCCGAGGGCACCCTGGTGCCGCGCAGCGCGGCCGGCTCGGTGCTCACCGACAGCGCGGCGATCACCGCCCGGGTGCTCGATCTGGTGCGCTACGGCGAGCTGACCACCGTCGACGGCGGCCGGATCGCTGTCCACGCCGATTCGATCTGTCTGCACGGCGACACCCCCGGTGCCGTCGAGCACGCCCGCGCCGTGCGGGCAGCGCTGCTCGAGGCCGGCGTGACCGTGCACGCCCGGTGACCCGCCGTCGGGCCGCGGTGTCGGCCTCCGGCGCCGGCGTGCTGGCCGGTTTCGGCGCATACGGCCTGTGGGGGCTGTTTCCGCTCTACTTCCACGCCCTCGAGCCGACCGGCGCGTGGGAGATCCTGGCCAACCGGATCGGCTGGACGGCGCTGCTGTGCGCGGTGGTGCTGGCGGTCCGGCGCGACTGGTCCTGGTTGGGCCGTCTGGTCACTCAGCGCCGGCTGCTGATCGGGGTGGCGGTGGCCGCCGCGCTGATCGCCGTCAACTGGGTGGTGTACGTGGCGGCGGTGACCTCCGGGCACACCAGCGACGCCGCCCTGGGCTACTTCCTCAATCCACTGGTCACGGTGGCCCTGGGGGTGGTGGTGCTGCGTGAACGGCTGCGGCCGCTGCAGTGGCTGGCGGTGCTGATCGGGGTGGTCGCCGGGCTGTACCTGTCGGTGGCGGCCGGAACCTTCCCGCTCACCGCACTCACCCTGGCGTGCTCGTTCGGGCTCTACGGTCTGGTGAAGAACAAGGTGGGCGCGCATCTGCCGGCCCTGCACAGTCTGAGCCTGGAGACCTTCCTGCTGCTGCCGGCGGCCGCGGTGATCCTGGTGCTGGTGGCGACGGTGGGTCCGGGCCTGGACTTCGGCCGGCACGGACCGGTGCACACCGCTCTGCTGGTGGGCAGCGGTGTGGCCACCGCGATCCCGCTGCTGCTGTTCGCGACTGCGGCCCGGCGCATCCCGCTGGTGACCGTGGGCCTGATCCAGTTCATCACCCCGATCATTCAGCTGATCTGCGCGGTGACGGTGCTCGGCGAGCATCTGCCGGTGCAGCGCTGGGTGGGTTTCGGAATCGTCTGGGCGGCACTGGCGGTGCTCAGCGCCGACGCCCTGCTCAGTGCGCGGCGGCGCGGCGTTGCCGGGCGAACTCGGCGAGCACCACACCCGCCGCCACCGACGCGTTGAGCGACTCCACGTCGCCGGCCATCGGGACGGACAGGATGGTGTCACAGTTCTCCCGGACCAGCCGGGACAGCCCCTTGCCTTCGGAGCCGACCACGATCACCACCGGCCCGGTGCCGTCGTAGTCGTCGAGGGTCACATCCGCGTCGGCGTCCAGGCCGACGATCTGCGCGCCCTTGTTCGCCCAGTCGACCAGGGTGCGGGTCAGGTTGGGGGCCTGCGCGACGGGCAGCCGGGCCGCCGCCCCGGCGCTGGTGCGCCAGGCCACGGCGGTGACCGAGGCGCTGCGCCGCTGCGGGATGAGCACCCCCTGCCCGCCGAAGGCGGCGACGCTGCGGATCACCGCGCCCAGGTTGCGCGGATCGGTGATGTTGTCCAGGGCCACCAGCAGCGGCGGGTTCGGGGAGGCCAGGGCATCGTCGAACAGATCGTCGGGATGCGCATAGCGGTACTCGGGAACCTGCAGCGCCATCCCCTGGTGCAGTCCGTTGGTGGTGAGTCGGTCCAGCTCCGGTTTGCTCGCCTCGAGGATGGCGATGCCCTTGTCCCCGGCCACCTGCACCGCCTCACGCACCCGGTCGTCGGCGTCGATGGTGCTCATCACGTACAGCGCGGTCGCCGGGACCCCGGCGCGCAGGCATTCGACCACGGGGTTGCGGCCGACGACGTACTCGTGACCGTCGTCCTTGCGGCGCTGACTGCTGCGCGCGGACTGCGCCTTGGCCGCCGCCTTGGCCTTCTTGTGCGCCGGGTGATAGACGCGGTCGACGGCCTTGGGCGTGGCACCTCGGCCCTCGAGCCCGCGGCGCCGCTGCCCGCCCGAGCCCACGGTCTGGCCCTTCTTGCTGCCGTCCTTGCGGACGGCGCCCTTACGCTTGGAATTGCCGGCCATGCTCAGTCCTTCCGCTGCAGCGCCCACTGGGCGCCGTCGGGGGTATCGGTCACCTCGACGCCGGCTTCGGCCAGCCGGTCGCGCACCTCGTCGGCCACGGCCCAGTTCTTCTCGGCGCGGGCCGCAGCCCGCCGCTCCAGCTCGGCCCCGACCAGCACGTCGAGGGCGGCGGTCGCGGCCTCGTCGGTGCCGTCGGCGTTCCAGTGCGGGTCGAGCGGATCGGTGCCCAGCACGCCCATCATGGCGCGCACCTGGGCGGCGATCGCCGCCGCCGCGGCGCCGTCGCCGGATTCGAGTGCGGTGTTGCCCTCCCGGACCGCGTTGTGCGCGGCCGCCAGGGCGGCGGGGACCCCCAGGTCGTCGTCGAGGGCTGCGGCGAAGGCCTCGTTCACCTGCCCCACCGGGACCGCGCCGACGCGTTCGCTGACCCGGCGCACGAAGGATTCGATGCGCCGGTAGCCGGCGGCCGCCTCGTGCAGGGCGTCGTCGGAGTATTCGAGCATCGAGCGGTAGTGGGCGCTGCCGAGGTAGTAGCGCAGTTCCACCGGGCGCACCTTCTTGAGCATCGCCGGGATGGAGACCACGTTGCCCAGGGACTTGCTCATCTTCTCGCCGGCCATGGTGACCCAGCCGTTGTGCAGCCAGTAGCGGGCGAAGCCGTCGCCGGCGCCGTGGCTCTGCGCGATCTCGTTCTCGTGGTGCGGAAAGATCAGATCCATTCCACCGCAATGGATGTCGAACTCGCCGCCGAGCAGCGAGGTGGACATGGCCGAGCATTCGAGGTGCCAGCCGGGCCGGCCGGGACCCCACGGGGTGGGCCAGGACGGCTCACCCGGCTTGGCGGCCTTCCACAGGGTGAAGTCCCGCGGATCGCGTTTGCCGGTGCCGGCGCTCTCGCCCTGGTGCACGTCGTCGAGGCGGTGCCCGGACAGGGCGCCGTAGTCGGGCAGGCTCTGCACGTCGAAGTAGACGTTCCCGTCGGCGACGTAGGCGTGGCCGCGCTCGAGGAGCCGGTCCATGTACTCGACCATCTGGGTGACGAATCCGGTGGCCCGCGGTTCCGCCGACGGCGGCAGCACCCCGAGGGCGTCGTAGGCCCGGGTGAAGGCGCGCTCGTGGGTGGCCGCCCACTCCCACCACGGCCGGCCGTTCTCGGCCGCCTTTCGGAGGATCTTGTCGTCGATGTCGGTCACGTTGCGCACGAAGCGGACGTCGTAGCCCCGGTAGTCCAGCCAGCGACGGAGCACGTCGAAGGCGATACCGCTGCGCACGTGCCCGATGTGCGGGACGCCCTGAACGGTCGCGCCACACAGGTACACCGTCGCGATCCCCGGCTGAAGGGGGACGAAGTCGCGGATCTCGCGGGCAGCGGTGTCGTGCAGGCGTAAGGTCACGACCTGCAAGTCTACTTGAGGCCGATCAGGGCTGTCGCCACTGCGGCCAGACCCTCGCCGCGGCCGGTCAGCCCCAGCCCGTCGGTGGTGGTCGCCGAAACCGAGACCGGTGCGCCGAGCAGCTCGGACAGCACCTGCTGCGCCTCGTCGCGGCGCGGACCGATCTTGGGCCGATTGCCGATCACCTGCACCGCCGCATTGATCGGCGTGTAGCCGTTCTGTTGGAGCAGGGTCCGCACGTGGGTGAGCATCTCGGCGCCGGTGATCCCGGCGTTGTCGGACCGGCCCACGCCGAAGACGCCCCCGAGGTCGCCGAGTCCGGCCGCCGAGAGCAACGCATCGCAGAGTGCGTGCACGCCCACGTCGCCGTCCGAGTGTCCGCTGGCGCCGTCGGCGTCGGGAAAGAGCAGCCCGACCATCCAGCACGGCCGGCCCGGCTCGATCGGGTGCACATCGGTGCCGATACCCACACGCATGCTCGTCAGTCCTGTTCCCGGCACAGCAGCCGCGCGATCCGCAGATCGAACGGGGTGGTGATCTTGAAGGCCTCGTCGTCGCCGGGCACCACGTGTACCGGTACCCCGAGCGCTTCGACCAGGCCGGCGTCGTCGGTCGCGTCGCCGCCGCGCTCATGGGCCCGGCGAAGTATGGGTGCGGTGAAGCCCTGCGGGGTCTGCACCGCGCGCAGTTCGCTGCGGTCGACGGTGCCGAGCACCCGGTCGCCGTCGGATCCGACGCGTTTGAGGGTGTCGGCCACCGGCAGTCCGGGCACCACGGCCGGCGCCCCGTCGCGCAGCGCCTGCACCACCGCGGCGAACAGCCGGGGCGGGGTCAGGGCGCGGGCGGCATCGTGGACCAGCACCAGGTCGGTGTCGGCGGCGGCGAGCCCGGCGCGCACCGAATCGCTGCGCTCGGCTCCACCGGCCACCACGACGGCCTCCGGCAGTTCCGTGCGCGTGCGGTCGACCAGGTCCGGCGGCACCATCACCACCAGCCGGTCCACCACTCCGGAGGCCAGCGCCGCGTCGACGCTGCGCCGGAGCAGGGTGCGTCCGGCCAGTTCCACGAAGGCCTTCGGCGTCTGCCGACCCAGCCGCACCCCCATTCCGGCGGCCGGAATGAGGGCGGCGACCGAGCCTCCGGTCAGGATGCCGCGGCCAGGATCTCGTCGAGCAGGCTGTCGGCCCGCTCGTCGTTGGTGTTCTGGGCCAGCGAGAGCTCGTCCACCAGCACCCGGCGGGCGCGGGTGAGCATCCGCTTCTCTCCGGCCGACAGGCCACGGTCCTGCTCTCGGCGCCACAGATCGCGGACGATCTCGGCGACCTTGATGATGTCCCCCGAGTTCAGCTTCTCCTGGTTCGCCTTGAAGCGGCGGGCCCAGTTGGTCGGCTCCTCGGTGTGCGGCGCGCGCAAGACCTGGAAGACCTCGTCGAGGCCCTCTTCGCCGACCACGTCGCGCACACCCACGTACTCGACCTTGCTGGAGGGGATCTGAACTGTCATGTCACCGTCGGTAACCTTCAGGACCAGGTATTCGACCTCTTCACCCTTGATGGTCCGAACGACGATGTCTTCCACCCGAGCAGCACCGTGATGGGGATAAACAACGGTGTCGCCAACTTTGAAATTCAATGTTCCGTGCCCCTTTCGAGTGTTACCAGTCTAACACGGACCCTCCGACGCCTCCGCCAACGGTGCAGGTCAGACGGTGGAACCAGCGCATAGCACGGGGTGGCAGCGGGTGCCGGCACCCCCGGACCGGGTCCGCCGACACCACCGGGCCGCCCCACCGTCGTGGCCGGTCAGCGGAATTTTCGGGCCAATGTACCCACCCCGTATCACTTTTCCCGATCGCGCCCACTACGCTGCGTAGTGCAGGGTTACCCATCACGTGCTCGCCGCGCGTGAATCACCTTCGGAGGAATCAGGTGTCAGTGCTCACTCGAACCACCCGCCGTATCGCTTCGGCCACCGCGATCGGCGCGCTCGGCATCGCGATCGCGCTCGGCACCACCGCCTGCGGCGCGGGCAAGATCTCGCAGACCAACAACCAGGCTCCGGCGGTGAACGGCGCCAACGGCAACATCATGCTCGGCGACGTCTCCGACGACGGGGTGGCCGAGGACGAGGCCGAACTGGCCGGCAACTCGATCGCGCTGCGCAATGTGCAGGTGATGTTCCCGGTGGACAAGGCCGACCAGGTCTTCGGTGAGGGCGGCCCGTTCAAGATCAACTTCACGATCGCCAATGACAGCCCCGTCTACTACGTCAAGCTCACCGGCATCAAGGCCCCGCAGGGCAAGGTCGAGTTCGTCACCGATGCGGGCCGCAGCACCTCCCCCGGCGACGCCGGCAAGATCGGCCCGGGCGGACACCTCACCGCGGGAGTGCCGTCCAACGTCTCCACCGAGCAGGCCGAGCAGGACGGGATCTCCCGCCTGGACGTGGAGGCCACCGGCACCGGCAGCACCATCGCGGCCGGCCTGACCGTCCCGCTGACCTTCACCTTCGAGGTCACCGGCCTGGACGGCAAGAACCCCCAGACCAAGAGCACCACCGTGAACACCCCGGTCGACTCCACCGCGATCGACGAGCGCGCCGACGTGGTGCGCGACCGGCAGCCGGCCGAGGGTCACCACTGACCCGGATCACGGCGCGCCGGCGACCGGCCGAACCGACGCCTTCGGGCCCCGATCGAGCAGCGATCGGGGCCCGAAGTGCATCGACGGCCCGGCCCGTCGGCCTGTGACCGGGGGTGTGAGACACGTTTGTAGGTTGCGGGGGTTTGGCCAGGTCGGCTTCTAGTCTGGTTGTGTCTTTAACAACCAGGCAGGTGGTGGAACAATGTCGTGTGTGTCGTTGGAAGATCTCGAAGCCGAGCGTGAGCGGTTGCTGCGCGAGTTGACCGAGGTCGGTGATTTCCGGCGGGGTTCGGTCAGCGTGAACTATCGGCGTGGCGGCAAACCGAATTGCGTATGTGCCGATCGGGACAATCATCCTGGTCACGGGCCACGTTTTCTGTGGACTCGGTCGATGCCGGGCCGGAAGACGAAGGGCCGGCAACTCGCGCCGGGTGAGGTCGAACGGGTCCGCGCCGAGGTCGACAATTATCACCGGTTCACGCAGGTCTGTGAGCAGCTCGCGGAGGTCAATGAGG
>NZ_JBJURU010000011.1:0-36396 GCF_046098115.1 Gordonia sp. VNK21
GCGGCGCGCGTGGTGATCGAGGACTTCAAGGACGACCACAATCACCGGCACCGGCACTCGGCGCTGGGCTACAAGACCCCGGCCGAGTACGCTGCCGGATGCACCCACCGACACCACCCGGTCGGGTGCGAGATCAACTGATCAACGACAAGTAAGAACTGGCTCTAGAACTACCTGGACCGGATATCGGGGACCTGTCACCATCGGAACTCGTCACGCTGGACACCGACGAAGTCTAGGACAGTTAGTACCGGCTTATCTGGTGTTGTACGTAAACCACGCCCGAGCTGCTGTAAGAATATGGTGGCACTTTCAGTAGGACGCAGCATGAGGACGGTGTCGACATCTGGAATGTCCAAACCCTCGTTGAAGACATCCACGGAGAAGATGATGTTTATCTCGCGCGCCTTGAGCTCGGCTATCGTCTTGTCGCGCTTGTCCTGAGGCGTGCTGCCGTCGATAGCCTGTGCGGGGATCCCGGCTTGCCTGAAAGTGTGCGCCATGTACTCCGCGTGTTGGACCGAGACGCAGAAACCCAGCGCCCGCATCTCGTGCGGACTGATGATCTTGTCCTTGACGGCGCTCAGGACCACCTGAGCACGCTTGTTGTCTTGGGTGTAGAGCTTGGTCAGCTCTGCAGGGCTGTATCGACCTCGGCTCCACTGGATACTCGTGAGATCTGTGCCGTCCGCGAGAACGAAGTAGTGGAACGGGCACAACAACTCAGCGGCGAGTGCGTCCCACAACCTAAGTTCTGTGGCGATCCGCCCGTCGAAGTACTGGCGGACGTCAGTACCGTCTGCTCGTTCGGGCGTTGCTGTGAGCCCCAGTAGTTCGTCGGGTGCCAGATGCTTGGTGATGCGCTTGTACGTTTTCGCCTCGGCGTGGTGGAACTCATCGATGATCACCACGTTGAAGTGATCTTCGGGAATATTCTCTACCCCATACGAATTCAGCGACTGGACGCTAGCGAAGACGTGGTCCCAGCGCTCCGGGCGGAGGCCATCGACGTAGAGTTCACCAAAGTTTGCGTCGCCGAGCACTTCACGAAACGTCCGCAGGGCCTGCGTGAGAATCTCGCGTCGATGGGCAACGAAGAGCAAGCGTGGTGATGTGCCTGCGGCGCGGGAAAGGTGACGGTAGTCGAGGGCGGCCAGAACGGTTTTGCCAGTCCCTGTTGCAGCAACCACCAGATTCCAGTGGCGATCATGCACGGATCGTTCTGCCCAGATGTCCTCCAGCATTGCCTGCTGGAACGCATAGGGACGAACTTCGAGGCCAGAGAGATTAACGGTGACCGATGTACCTGCCGCCTTCCCGGAAGCTTCGGCTAGGGCGTCGTCGAGGCGATCGCGGTCGCGATCTGGGTCGTATTCTTCGAACGACGGATCCTCGTTCCAGTACGTGTCGAAGGTCGATTGGAATCTGTCGAGGAGGCTTGGCGTGGCGATCCGTGAGAGTCGCACGTTCCACTCGACGCCATCGATGAGGGCAGCATTCGATAGGTTTGAGGATCCTATGTATGCGGTGTCGAATCCGCTTGTGCGGCGGAACATCCAGGCCTTGGCGTGGAGACGGGTCCGCATGGCGTCGTACTGCACCATGATCTCGGCACCGTAGTCATTGACGAGACGATCCAGGGTTTGACGCTCGGTCGATCCGAGGTAGGTGGTGGTGATGACGCGCAACCGCTTCCCGGATGCGGCGAGATCCTTGAGTTGCTGTTCGAGCAGTCGCACACCACTCCAGCGAATGAAGGCGCAGACCAGATCGACCGAGTCGGCAGAGGCCATTTCGGCCGGGAGCTCGTGGCCGATTGATGGCTCGCCGTTGCCGGCATTGGTGAGGAGTGCAACCTCTGAGAGCGGTGTTGCCGGCCGAATGGACGTGCGATCCCGGACTCCCGGCCCTGCCGGCCGCTGCAGCCGTAACAGCTGCTGAGCCGGATCAACAATCGTTGCCTCGCGCGCTTCCAGGAGCTCGAGAATCGCATTCGCTCGCGCGATGCGTTGAGCAGGCTCTTTGATCCCGGACAAGACCTGCGCCACGATCGTGCCGACGTGCCGAGCAAATACATGAGCCTGGTCGGCCTTGTCGACGTCTCCAAAGCCGGGGAGCAGTTCGGTACTCTGTAGCCGTTCGCTGAGCTCCTCTGTAACAAGGTCTTCGAAGATCCCCTCTTGCATGCGGTTAGTTTGTCACCTGCCACTGACAGTGAGGGAGCCTGGCGCTCAATTAGGGAATGGTCGACGGTGCACAGCGATGGGAAGCTGGGAAACAGTTGCACTGATATTCACACCGATCAGTTCGAGATCGGACAAGCGCTCGGGCGTCACCTGTGACGTTGCATCCGTAACGAGCACGGCTCGATAGTCACGCTCGGAGGCGTCGAACAGGGTGGCGCGGGGACAGTTCGGGAGATTGCAGCCGGCAACGACGACGGTGTTGACCTCCCAATAGTGCAGAAGGTCGTCGAGCTTGGTGCGATAGAAGGCGGACCAGCGCGGCTTGTAGAGGACGACTTCATTCTGAGTGAGGTGCTGGGCCTCGCCGGAGCGGAGGAGGGGCCAGTCGAGTGTGACGGCGTTGGGAAGTAGAGCTTCCGGGATGTCGGCGCCGGGGGAGTCGGGGGCGACCATCTGCGCGCCGGCCTCGATGGCGGCGCGGCGGACGAGATCGACGTCGCTCTCGCCCGGCTTGTATGCGCGGACCACGTGGACTATCGGCAGATCGGTGTCGCGGAACTCGGACAGGAGCGCGGCCATCGCCGGCAGTCGTTCTTCGGTGCCGGGGATGGCGCCGTCGCCGAAGACGAAGTCGTTCTGGACATCGATCATCAGCAGAGCGCTGCGGGTGTAGTCGGGGCTCAGGTAGTCGGGCACGGAGTCAGTGTCGCAGGTGGAACAGCGGACGGGCACCTGCATTTCCTGGACTCGACGACCGCGGTGCGCCGTCGGCCACGGGCGTCCGCGGAAGCCGCGTGCGAGTAGGTCCGAGCCGTACCCGCCGTGGCCGGCGGTGAATCGTCCGGACTGCGACCGCACGCCGGCGACGTCGATCTTCGGGTAGTCGGGCGTGGGCCTCGATACACCCGCCTCGTTCCTCGGCGGGCACTCGGCCACCAAGGGGGGAGGCCTCGGCGGGCGGTCGGCCAGCAACGGGGGAGGCCTCGGCGGGCGGTCGGCCAGCAACGGGGTAGGCCTCGGCGGGTGCTCGGCCACCAAGGGGGAGGCCTCGATACACCGGCTCCTTCGTCGCCGGCACTCGGCCACCAACCCTTCGGCAGGCGCAGGGAGCGACGAGCGCTAGGAGAAGAGGTGCTGGCCCCAGTATTCGCCGTCCTTCAAGCCCGGCGGGATGGCGAAGTGGGCGGAGGCGTTGGGGATGAGGTACTCCGTGAGGGCGTCTTTGCGTGAGACGTCGTGCTGCATGGGGATGAACTGCTTGTGGCTGTCGCGGTTGAAGGCGATGAAGAACAGTCCCGCGTCCAGATGGCCGAAGCCGTCGGATCCGTCGGTGAAGTTGTAGCCGCGCCGCAGGATTCGCACGCCGTCGCGGTTCTTCGGGTTGGTCACCGCGATATGAGCATCCTTGTAGATCAGCGGCACCCCGCCCGAGGTGACCTGGAAGTCCGGGTCGTCGAACTCCTTCTCCTGTCCCAGCGGCGCACCCTCACCCTTTGTGCGCCCGATGATCTGTTCCTGCTCAAGCAGATTCGCCCGGTCCCATGGTTCGATGTCCATCCGGATCCGGCGCGCCGCCAGATACGTCCCACCGGTCATCCACTGCGCGGCCGCCGGATTGTCCTCCGGCTGCACCCACACCCACTGGTCCAGGACGTCCTTCTCATCCGACCGCATGTTGGCGGTCCCGTCCTTGAACCCGAACAGGTTCCGCGGAGTGTCCTGATCGCGCGTCGTCGACGAGGTCCGGCCGAAGCCCAGCTGCGACCAGCGCACAGACACCACCCCGACACCGATCCGCGCCAGATTCCGCACCGCATGCACGGCCACCTGCGGGTCGTCGGCACACGCCTGAATGCAGATGTCCCCGTAGCTCCGCAGCGGCTCGATCTTCTCCGCCGCGAACGCCGGCAGATCCGTCAACCCAGCCGGCTTACGAGCGCCGATCCCGAAGCGGTCCTTACGATCCGGATACGCGGCACTCGGACCGAACAGTCCCGGACCGAAACCGATCGTCAACGTCAGATGCGCCGGCTTGAGCCCCAGCGCCTCCCCGGTGTCAGCCGGCGGCGTGTAATCGCCCAGCCCCACCGCACCATCCGGCTCGGTCTCCTCACCCCGGGTCATCCGCTCGGCGGCCACCGTCCACTTCTGCAGCAGCTCGACCAGCTCGTCACGCGAATCCGTCACCACGTCGAACGCCGCGAAATGCAGACGATCCTGTGCGGCCGTGACGATTCCGGCCTGCCGCTCACCGCGGAACGGCACGGTCTGATCACCGCCCGGATCCTCGTCACGCCCGACGGCCATCCCACCGGCGAACCCGCCGGCGACGCCGGCGGCGGTGAGCCCTACGCCCATCGCCCCCAGCATCGTCCGGCGGGAGACATTGCGATCAGTCACGAGATCCCGTCACTTCTGCATGACGATTCCCGGAACCTTCGACAGGGTGGCCGAGAGAGCGTCGATCTTGTCCGACAGTTCCTTGCGCTTGGCCTCGGGCACCTGGTCGTAGGTGACGTAGCCGTCGCCCTCGCGCAGCGTCTCGATCGCGCTGCGCACATCGGCGAACTGCGCGGTGATCTTGTCCATCAGCGCCTGATCGTGCTGGGAGATCACCGGCTGCAGTGACGCGATCAGCGTCTCCGCACCGTCGACGTTCGCGGCGAAGTCCCACAGGTCGGTGTGGCTGTAGCGATCCTCCTCGCCGCCGACCTTGGTCGCGGCGATCTCATCGATCAGCGCCTGCGGCCCCTGCACAAAGAGCTGCGTCTCGAAGTCGAAGTCCGGCTTGTTCACCTCGGTCTGCAGGCGCTTCACATTCGCCAGCAGTTCGTCGCCGGCCTTGTCGATGTTCTCCTTGGTGTCCGACTTCTTCGCGTCGGCGGCGTCGGCCGGCGCGATCTGGCCCGGGGCGTCACCCACCTCGTCGGCCTTCGGCGGCCACAGGTAACGCTCCAGCCGGTGGAAACCGGTGAACGGCTGGGCGCCGTCCTCGGTGTCGTCCCACCGCATGTCGACCGCCGGGTCCAGGTCCTGGAAGCTCTCGGCCACCGGCTCGATCCGCTCGTAGAAGGTGCGGGTCTGACCGAACTCGGCGCGCGCCGCATCCAGATCCCCGCCCTTGACGTGCCCGACGAAGGTCTCGGTCTGGGCCACCAGACCGTCGACCTGCTTGCGCACGTAGCTCAGGTAGTTCTGCTTGGCGGCCTCCACATCGGCCGGCGCCTGCGTCTTCTCCTTGACCTCACCGGTCACCTTGAGCTCCTGGCGGATACCGGTGCCCACCATGCCCGGCTTGCACGCCACCTCGTAGGTTCCCGGCTCGGTGATCTCGGCGGTCACCCGGCCCTTGAGACCCGGACCGATGTTCTCCACCTCGCCGAGCACCCGGTTGTTCTTGCCGTACACGTAGAACTCGGTCACCTTGCTGCCGTTGTTGGTGACCTCGAATTTCACTGCGCCGGTGGTGGCCTCGTTGGTCTCCAGGGTGCACTCGTCATTGGTCGAGGTCACCCCGATCGCACCCTCGCTGGCGCTCTTGGACTCACACGCGGCCAGGGCCAGCGGGGTCGCCACTGCGACACCGAGAACCACTCCGGTGCGCAGGTAATCAGACAGCTGTGGCATGAGGAATTTCCTTTCGATTGACCCGACCACGCAGAAGAAAAACAGGAGTGACGACGACGATGTACGCGATCCACGCGCCGACCTGGCCCCACGTCGGCGCCGCCTCGAAGTTGAAGACGCCCTTGAGAACCGATCCGTACCAGGAACTCACGTCGTACCAGTCGGTGATGTCGTAGGCGATGTCGCCCACACCCGGCAACCACCCGTACACCTGCAGCGCATGCACGCCGTACGACAGGATTCCGGCGGCGACGAAGATCAGGAACACACCCGTATAGGTGAAGAACTTCGTCAGGTTCAGCGTGATGGCGCCGAAGTACATGAGCACCGCCAACAGGGCCGCCACACAGATCCCCAACAGCAGACCGATCAGCGGCCACACCCCGCCCGAGACGCTCTCCGCGTAGCTCACCATCAGCAGCGCGGTCTCAAATCCCTCCCGGCCCACCGCCAGGAAGGCCAGACCGAACACCGACGGACCACCGATCGCCATCGCCGACGACAGCCCCGACTTGAGGTCACCGGAGATCGATTTGGACGCTTTGCGCATCCACAGCAGCATGAACGTCACCATGCACACCGCCACCAGCGAGGCGATACCCGCGATCAGTTCAGCGCCGAGCGTGGAGATCGTGTTGGCGCCGAACTGGATCACCAGGAAGGTGCCGACGGTCATGGCCAGTGCGGCGATCACGCCGCCCCAGATCCATTTCAACGCATCCCGGCGGTCCGACTTCACCGCGAAAGCGACCAGGACCATTACGACAATTCCGGCTTCGAGGCCCTCTCGGACCCCGATGAGGCCGCTCCCGAACATCTGGGTGCCGACCGATGGCGTGCTGTTCGCGAGGAACTCCATGCGGTGTTTGTCTCCTGATTTCTATGCTTAGGAATACCTAAGCTCAACAAAAATACACCCGGCTGCGGCGATCACACAGCGTTCGTGTCGGAGCCCCTCGCCGACTGCCTCCGGGGGAGCGCGTGCGCGACTTCTTCGCCGCGGTGAAAGTGCCTGTTCGTCGAGGTAGGGGCGTTGCTGCCGGGCATGTGAGAGTCCCGGTGACGAAGCTTGAGGAACGCTTAAACTCGCACTTGTGTTCGAACATATCGTGAGGTAGATTGGGATTAGTTCGGGGGTCTGACGCGATGCGGGGGAGCTCCGGCCAGCTCACTTCGGGTGGGCGTGCGTCGTTTGAGAACTTCACAGTTTTTCTGGTGGTGGCCGCCCCGCAAGGGAGAGTCGGGGCGGCCACCGCGCCACCCCGACCCGCGGCCGATCGTCACGGGTGCCGGGGCGCTGATTCACGCCCGATTCCGCCTCGCCGGCACCCTCCGGCGGATACCGGAAGGGAGTCCCGCCGATGGATTCCACAGCCCTGTCCTCGTTCGCCGATCTGCTGATCGACGATCTCACCCGCACACCTGCCACCAGCTCCATATCCGACGACGCCACGCACCGCGGCGCCCTGTCCGACGAGCCCGGCCCACGTTCGCTGGCTCAACTGCTCGACGACCCGCGGCCGGTGCTCGACGAACACGAACTGCTCGCGGTGATGACCGTCGCCGTCCGGCTGCGCAACACGGTCGACCACCTGATCGCCGCGGTGACCACCACGATCGAAACGCGCGGCATCCCCAAACGCAAAGGCCTCAAGTCCGGCGCCGACATGCTCACCGCACTCGGTGTCGCACCGGCGGCCGCCCACCGCGCGGTCCGCGTCGGGCGCACCCTCGAGTCCCTGCCGGACCTGGCCGGACATCTGCGCGACGGTGCGCTCAGCATCGACCACGCCGACGCCGTAGTGAAAGGCCTCGCGCACATCGCCACCCGCGCGTCCGTCGACGACGATCAGCGTCGTGAACTGGCCCGTCGCCTGACCCTGCAGTCCACCCCGGCCCAGATCGCGGACCGGGCCCGCGAGCTCGCCATAGAACTCGCACCCGACGCTCCGGCCGGCGACCGGATCCCGGTCGCCGAAGACCCCGCGCTCAACGCGCTGAGCCTGCAGCAGAACAGCGAAGGCCGGGTCCTCGGCTCGATGGACCTCGATGTGCTCACCGCCGAAGAACTGCACGCGGCACTCGACCCGCTCTGCCGCCCGGTCCCCGAACCGGACGGCTCACCGGACCCGCGGTCGGCGACGCAGCGCCGCGCCGATGCGTTCGGACAGATCATCCGCACCTACCTGTCCGGCTCGCAGCGGCCGACCTCCGGGGGAGTGCTGCCGCACGTCACCCTCATCCGGCCGGCCCGGAACTGGCTGCCCGCCGCCGAACCGGACCGCGACGGCACCCCTGCCGACGGCCTCGCCTCCAGCACCGACCGGCTCGGTTTCACCGGACCGATCAGCGTCGACACCGCCGACTTGATCTCCTGCGACGCAGTACTCTCCGGCGTCCTCGTCGACGACCATCACGCTCCGCTGGACGTGGGCCGCGATCACCGGCTGTTCACCCCGAAACTCCGCAAGGCCCTCGCCGTCCGCGACGGCGGCTGCGCCTTCCCCGGGTGCGGGCGTCCGGCCTCCTGGTGCGACGCACACCACATGGTGTCCTGGCACGACGGCGGCGACACCTGCGTCGACAACGGCGTCCTGCTGTGCCGCATGCACCACACCATGGTTCATCAGCGCGGCTGGACGGTGATCCTCGGCCACGACCGGCACCCCTGGTTCGTCCCGCCGGTCGATCAGGCCCACCCCGAACGCCCCCGGCCCCCGTTGCGGTCCAACGCCCGGCGGACGCTCACCGACCTGCCCTACGCCGCCTGAACCCGGTGCGCGGCTTCAGTGGGTAGACCGGGCGTCCACCAGTTCGCAGGCGGCGGCGAAGGCGCGCAGGCGATGCCGTCCCACGTGGTAGCCCCGTCTGGCGAGCAGCTCGTCGCGCACCCGCGGATGGACGCGGCCGGCCAACGGTGTCCACCACGGCTGGAACCGGCGCGGCAACTCGGCGAGCAGCCGGTCGGACGCGGCCGAGAACACCGGCGCCAGGCGCAGATAGTCGGGTCGGAAGGCGCGCAGGTCGCGGCCCGGGTAGCGCCGGACGTGCACCTCGCTGAGGGCGCGCGGCAGATCGACGTCGATGTGGGCGCTCACTCCCGCCAGCAGCCCGCCCACCACCGGCCGGGACGGCCGCCGGCCATCGGTGCTCTCACACAGTGCCCACGCCCGCTGCCAGGCCGGTTCGCACTCGTCGCCGGACTCGAAGGCCGTCAGATTCCGTGCGAAGTAGTCGTGAAACACCGGGATCAGCGCCAGCACCCAGTCCGGATTGGCCAACTCCCGATCGGTGCGGGCGGTGCGCATCATCTCCTCGGTCACATACTGATACACCCGGGCGAACCACTGCTTGTTGTCGCCGGCCGCGGCCAGCCGGTCGGCCGTCGCCCGCTGCGCGGCCAGCGACTCCTCCGCGGCCGCCAGCAGGCCCGCGGTCCCCTCCGGGCCGGGCCGAACCGGCGCATCGGTCGGCGGAATCGAATCCGGCTGCGGGGCAGGGGCGTCGACGACGACCAGCGCCAGCGCATCGAGCGACTCACCGACCTGCCGGCCGATGGTCCGGGCCGCCACCCGCGATGCCACGGACGAGAGCAGACTCAGCTCGACGGTCCACGTGAGCCGGCACCGCCCCTCCGGAAGCGCGGTGAGCTGCTGCTCGCCGCGGTGATCGAGCAGCAGCGGCCCGCCGTCGTGCACCCGGTAGACCAGCCTGCGCGGAAACTCGGACCACTCGATCACCTCATGCAGCCGGGCCTTCCCGCGACCGGGCAGGGTGACCGTGCGCAGCGCTCCGGTGCCGTCCGGACGATCGCCGATACCGTTGTCGGCCACTGTGATCGGGGCCGTCGACCACCGGTTCATCTGCTCCGGATCGGTCAGCAGCGGCCACAGCGCCTGCGGCGTGCACGACAGTTCGCGGACGAGCTGGAAACGGGCCTTCATCGTCTGCTCCTCCGGGGTCAGGCGACGGTGTAGCGGTCGGCGAGCGTCGGATCGGCCAGATTCAGTCCCAGCCTCGAGGTCACCAGGCGCAACTCGCGCTGCGCCACATCACGGTCCGAGCCCAGCAGCCCCATCGTGCGCAGCACCTCACGCGAACGCACCACTGGCCGGGCCAGGACCACCACATGCTGCAGCCGCGTCCGCCGCAACCCGAGCGCCGTCGCTACCTCGGGCTCCACCCAGCGCGACGAGACCGCGGCGAACAGCACCCGCAGAAACGGCCGGGTCGCCACGTGCACCGCCGTGTTCAGCGGACCCGGCAACCCCAGGTCGGTCTGGTAGCCGTCGTGCAGCAGCGCGTCCACCAGAACCTTCGCCTGCTCGTCCGGCTCCATCTGGAACGCGGTCGCGATCTCGTAGATCAGCTTCGCGTCCCGGTAGCTGCGCGGCAGCAATTCCTCGTCGACGCCCATCACCCAGCCGATCCAGCGCCACAGGTGCGTGATCGCCTCGAGCTCGGCCGCCGAATACCGCAACCCCATATCCCGGGCCACCCGCAGCGGCAGCGCCAGAAAACCGGCGGTGATGGTGAACTGGCTGTACGTCTGATTGATCGGGACATCCCACTGCTCGGTATCCCAACCGGCCCGCTCACACAACTGATGCCGCACCATCGCGTGCACCAGCCGGATCCGCAGCGTCTCCACCCAGCCGGGCGCACCGACGGCCATCATCTCCGGTGCCGTCGCCAGCGCCACCCACCGTCCGGTCGCCTGCACCCGGTCCCACGTCCCCGTGGTCAGCCTCCCGGTCTCCACCAACGGCCGGGTGAAGCCGCGCGCCTGATAGCCGTAGATCAGCGACTGATACAGCGTGGACGACTGCAGCGAACCGAATCGCCACCACGCATTCGCCCCCGCTCGGGCCAGCTCCGGATCGAACCACGACGGCGGACTGCCCGCCGCGGTCACGAACTCGGCCAGCGCAGGCGGCAGACCCTCGACCCGGTCCGGCGCCTCCAGCGCCGCCGTCGTCCGCTGCCAGCCGAGCCCGTCCGGCGAGAACAGCTCGGCGACCACCGCGTCGGCGGCCCGATCGCCGACCATCAACCCCGCCGCCATCGCGTCGACCTTCTCCGGATACCGCTCGCGCATCTGTGCCCAGTTCTGTGCGCCGGTGATCCTTCCGGCCTGCGCGGGTGTCGGACGACCAGTCATAAAAAACAGTCTGTCTTTTACGGTGGCACGGGTCAAGCCTGGGGAGTGCGGCGCGTCGGCCGCAGACGTTCAGGACGGCGACTGCCGGCCCGCTCCGTCGAAGCCGGACCAGATCAGTGCCGTCAGGTGCTCCACCAGCTCGTCCCGGCCCACCTCCCGGGTCTGCGCCCACCAGCGCACCGCCGACGACACCGCGCCCACCAGCCCGCGCGCCCAGGTGGCCGCCGGCGCCGGATCCAGCCCCCGCGCCCGGAAGCCGTCCTCGAGGATCTCCGCCAGCGACGAGGCGATGAACGAACGCCGCCCCTGCCGTCCCGACCGGTTCTCGTCGTGCCGATCGAGCATCGTCGCCAGATCCGGGTTCTCGTCGAACCACGCCGCGAGCACTTCCACCGACAGCCGGGTCTGCTCCCGCGGATCCTCGACCTGCCGGGTCACCTCCCACAGCCGCTGCACCACCTGCTCGGAGTGCCGCCGCGCCAGCGCCGAGACCAGCGCCTCCCGGTCGGCGAACGCCGCGTACACCGCCGAACGGGTCAGCCCCGCCTCGTCGGCCACCTGCGCCAGCGAGACGTCCGGCCCCGATCGTCCGATCGCCCGCTCGGCGGCGTCGAGCAGCTCCTCGCGTCGCACCTGCGGATCCACCGGAGGCCCCGGCGGCCGTCCGCGCCCCCGGCGCGGGACCGTCTCGTTCATAGCTGATCAGCCTACCGTCGCGACGCGCCGGGAACTCATCGCCGACTTGCGGCGTTACCCCCATGGTGTGGCACGCTTCCCGGCGAGCCGAACCTGGCCTGCCGGAACGATCGAGGAGTGCACCACCCGTGGCGACGACCACCCCAGCCCGCCGTGTGCTGGTATCGACGGTCCTGGCCGCCGCCACCGCGGTGAGCCTGGCCGCCTGCACCTTGCCGTGGGACAAGCCGGACATCCCCGAAGGCATTCCGCCGGGCCCGGGTATCCAGCAGCCTTACCTCGACGTCAACGCCCCCGGTCGCACCGCCGACCTGCTGCGCGAATGGGCCGAACCCATCGCCGAGAACACCGGCATCCCGCGCACCTCCCTCGAGGCCTACGGCAACGCCGCCGAGATCCAGCGCCAGCAGCACCCCGAATGCGGCATCGCCTGGACCACCCTGGCCGGGATCGCCGGCGTGGAGAGCAAGCACGGCGAGCACCGCGGCTCCTCGGTCGCGGCGAACGGCGACGTCAGCCCGGCCATCCGCGGGGTGGCCCTCGACGGCAGCGGCGGCAACTGGGAGATCAAGGACTCCGACGCCGGCAAACTCGACGGCGACAAAGAGTACGACCGCGCGATGGGCCCGTTCCAGTTCATCCCGGAGACCTGGAAGCGCTTCGGCGTGGACGCCAACGGCGACGGCAAAGCCGACCCGGACAACATCGACGACGCGGCCCTCTCGGCCGCCCGCTACCTGTGCGTCTCCGCCGGCGGCGACATGACCACCCCGGAGGGCTGGGAGAAGGCCGTCATGGTCTACAACAACTCGATGTCGTACGTGATCAAGGTTCGCAACTACGCCAATGCGTACTCGATCAACGTGCGCTACTGACCTCCATTAGGCTTAGTTCGGTATTTCCGCACACCACGCGATTGGGGTAACAACAGTGGCAATCATCGAGCAGGTAGGCGCGCGCGAGATCCTCGACTCCCGCGGCAACCCGACGGTCGAGGTCGAAGTGGTTCTCGACGACGGCACCTTCTCCCGCGCGGCTGTGCCCTCGGGCGCCTCCACCGGCGAGCACGAGGCCGTGGAGCTGCGGGACGGCGGCGACCGCTACAACGGCAAGGGCGTCACCAAGGCCGTCGAGGGAGTCCTCGGCGAGATCGCCCCCGAGGTGATCGGCATCGACGCCGACGACCAGCGCATCGTCGACCAGACCCTGATCGACCTGGACGGCACCCCGGACAAGTCGCGGCTGGGCGCCAACGCCCTGCTGGGCGTCTCGCTCGCGGTGGCCCGCGGCGCCGCCGAATCGGCCGGACTGCCGATCTTCCGCTACATCGGCGGACCCAACGCGCACCTGCTGCCGGTCCCGATGATGAACATCATCAACGGCGGCGAACACGCCGACAACGGCATCGACTTCCAGGAGTTCATGATCGCCCCGATCGGCGCGCCGACCTTCAAGGAGTCGCTGCGCTGGGGTGCCGAGGTGTACCACTCGCTCAAGTCGGTGCTGCACAAGCAGGGCCTGAACACCGCTCTCGGCGACGAGGGCGGCTTCGCCCCGGACCTGCCGAACGCCGACGCCGCCATCGCCGTCATCGGTGAGGCCGTCGAGAAGGCCGGCTTCAGCTTCGGCAAGGACGTCGCCATCGCACTCGACGCCGCGTCCACCGAGTTCTTCGCCGACGGCGTCTACACCCTCGAAGGCGACAAGCTCTCCTCGGCCGACCTGGTCTCCTACTACGAGAAGCTGCTCGCGCAGTTCCCGATCGTCTCCATCGAAGACGGACTGGCCGAGGACGACTGGGAGGGCTGGGCCGCACTCACCGCCGCCGTCGGCGACAAGGTGCAGTTGGTCGGCGACGACCTCTTCGTCACCAACCCGGCCCGGCTGGCCGAGGGCATCGAGAAGAACATCGCCAACTCGCTGCTGGTGAAGGTCAACCAGATCGGCACCCTCACCGAGACCCTCGACGCCGTCGCGATGGCGCACAACGCCCGCTACACCAGCATGATGAGCCACCGCAGCGGTGAGACCGAGGACACCACCATCGCCGACCTGGCCGTCGCCCTGAACTGCGGCCAGATCAAGACCGGTGCCCCGGCCCGCTCCGAGCGTGTCGCCAAGTACAACCAGCTGCTGCGCATCGAGGAGGGTCTGGGCGACGCCGCGCGCTACGCCGGGGCCTCGGCCTTCCCGCGGTTCGCCGCCAAGGCGTGATTAGCTAGTACCCATGACCGGAAGCGAGGGGCGCCAGAATCGGGCACAGGTGTCGCGACGTCACAGCACGTCGCGCACCTCGCGGCCCGGTGACCGGCGCTCCTCGCGTTCGTCGGCCGAACGCCGTCAGCGACGAGCCTCGCTGAGCCGCACCGACACTCTCGAGGCCGTCGACGACACCACCGGCGAACAGCCGGTGGTCGACGACACGCCCGCCGACGAGACCGAGGACCGTCCCGAGATCGTCGCGCCGCGCCGCAGTACCGGCCGGGCCGGTGCGCTCGCCCTGCGGACCGGCAGCTCGCTGCTCACCCGGGTTGGCCACGTCAACCCGCGGCGCGCCCTGGCCCTGCTGGTGGTGCTGGTCTTCGTGGCCCTGACCCTGGCCGTGCCGGTGCGCACCTACCTCTCGCAGCGCTCGGAGTACAACCGGGTGCAGGCCGAGAACGCACAGCTGCGGAACGAAGTGGGCGACTACGAGAAGAAGATCACCCAGCAGAACGACCCGGCCTACATCGAAGCGATGGCCCGGCAACGGCTGCAGTACGCGATGCCGGGGGAGAAGGTCGTGGTGCTGACCCACCCGGACCGCGACCGCGAGGAGGCCGCCAAGCGGCAGGCCGACGCCTACGCCTCCAACCCCTGGTACGAGAATCTGTGGGACGCGGTGTCCACACCGCCGGAGGACTGAGGAAGACGCCAGCGTGAGCGCCAGCGAAGAACAACTGAAGGTGGTCGCCGAACAGCTGGGCCGGGAGCCCCGCGGCGTCCTGGAGATCAGCTACACCACCCCCGACGGCCGGCCCGCCGTGGTCAAGACCGCTCCGCGGCTGCCCGACGGCACCCCGTTCCCCACCCTGTACTACCTCACCGATCCGCGGCTCACCTCCGCGTGCAGCCGGCTCGAATCCGGCGGCGTGATGCGGGAGATGACCGGCCGGCTGGCCTTCAACCAGAAACTCGCCGACGGCTACCGCGCCGCCCACGAAAGCTATCTGGCCGAACGCAACGCCATCGAATCGCTCGGCACCGACTTCACCGGCGGCGGCATGCCCGACCGGGTCAAATGCCTGCACGTGCTGGTGGCGCACTCGCTCGCCAAAGGGCCCGGCGTGAACCCGCTCGGCGACGAGGCCGTCGCCCTGCTCGCCGACCAGGAGAAGCTGCGCGGCATCGCCGTCCCGGCCGACTGGCCGCTGCACGCGCCGGCCCCGGAGACCGAATGACCCGCGTCGGCGCCGTCGACTGCGGCACCAACTCCATCCGGCTGCTCATCGCCGACCCGGCCCCCGGCGGCGGCCTGACCGACGTGGTGCGCGACATGGTGATCGTGCGCCTGGGCCAGGGCGTCGACGCCACCGGACAGTTCGCTCCGGAAGCCATCGAACGCACCCGCGAGGCGCTGGCCGGCTACGTGCAGGCGATGAAAGACCATGGCGTGCAACGCGTCCGGATGGTCGCCACCTCGGCCACCCGGGACGCCGGCAACCGGGACGAGTTCTTCGCCATGACCGCCGACCTGCTCGGCGAGATCGTCCCCGGGGCCGTCGCCGAAGTGATCAGCGGGCAGGAGGAAGCAGCCCTCTCGTTCCTCGGCGCCGTCGGCCAGCTCGACCCGGCCGAAGGGCCGTTCGTGGTGACCGACCTCGGCGGGGGCAGCACCGAAGTGGTGATGGACCGGGCGGCGTTCTCGGCGAACATCGGCTGCGTGCGCCTGACCGAACACGATCTGCACTCCGATCCGCCCACCGACGACGAGATCGCCGCCGCGAAAACCTTTGTGGCCCAGCAGCTGGCACCGGCCTTCGAGGCCGTGCCGGTGGAACAGGCGCGCACCTGGGTGGGCGTGGCCGGCACCCTCACCACCATCGGCGCCATCAACCTGGGCCTGGACATCTACGACTCCGAGCGGATCCACCTGTCCCGGCACGCGCTGACCGACGTGCAGCGCATTTGCGCCCAGCTGCTCGCGGCCACCCGCGCCGAACGCGCCGGCATGGGCGTCATGCACCCGGGCCGGGTGGACGTGATCGGCGGCGGGGCGCTGGTCACCGCCGCGCTCGCCGACGAATTCTCCCGGCGCGCAGGCATCACCGAACTCGTGGTCTCCGAACACGACATCCTCGACGGCATCGCGCTCGGTCTGCTCTCGTCGACGTGACGGCGCCGCGATGAGGATCCTGCTGGCCGACGACGACGAGAAGATCGCCGAGACGGTACGGCGGATCCTCGTCTCCGAAGGCTGGAACGTCGACGTGGTGCACGACGGGATCAGCGCCCTCGACCGGCTCGCCGGGCACACCTACGACGTGATCGTCCTCGACATCATGATGCCCGGCCGCAACGGCTACGAGGTGGTCCGGGACCTGCGCCGACTGCAGGTCTGGACGCCGGTGCTGATGCTCACCGCCAAGGACGGCGAATACGACCAGGCCGAGGCCCTCGACTTCGGCGCCGACGACTATCTGACCAAACCGTTCTCGTTCGTCGTGCTGCTGGCCCGGCTGCGGGCGCTGGCCCGCCGCGGGGCGCCGGAACGGCCGGCCGCACTGACCGCCGGCGATCTGACGGTGGACCCCGCCGCCCACCTGGCGCGGCGCGGTGACACCGTGCTGGACCTGACCCCGCGCGAATTCGCCGTCCTCGAATACCTGGTGCGCAACAAGGGCCTCGCGCTCACCCGGGCCACGATCGTCGACGCCGTCTGGGAGGACGGCTTCTCCGGCTCGGACAAGATCGTCGAGGTCTACGTGAGCTATCTGCGCCAGCGGGTGGACGTGCCCTTCGGCCGCCAGGCGATCCAGACGGTGCGCGGCGTCGGCTACCGGCTGGACCCGGACGGCGGCTGACGGCCGCTGACAGGCTCAGCCGAAGGTGCGCGGGGTGTCACTGATCGGCAGGGTGAGCAGCATGGTGGTGCCGGACGCGGTGGGGGCCACCCGCACCGAACCGCCGTGCGCCTGAGCGATTTCGGTGACGATCGCCAGTCCCAGCCCCGAACCGCCGGTCCGGCGTTCACGGGCGTCGTCGAGTCGCACGAACCGTTCGAAGACCCGCTCGCGGTCCGCCTCCGGGATACCGGGGCCGTCGTCGGACACCGAGACCGTCACCTCACGCCGCTCCTCGTCGACCGCCATCGTCACGGCGACCGCCGAGTCGGCGTGCACGACGGCGTTGTCGGCCAGGTTCCGCAGCGCCCGCGTGAGCTGCGCATGGTCGCCGCGGATCCGCGCCGCCGCGATGTCGGCATCCACCCGCAGCGTGGTGGTCCGGCGCAGCCGGCTCACCTCCCCGCCGACGATGTCGTCGAGGTCGATCTCCGTCTCCGACTTGGGCACGCCGTGCTCGTCCGCGCGGGCCAGGAACAGCAGGTCGGCGACGAGCTGCTGCAACTGCAGCGACTCCGGCAGCAGCAGGGTGCGCACCGTGTCGGCGTCGATGCCGGCATCGGTGCCGGCGGCGAATTCGACGATGCCCAGAATCGAGGTGAGCGGACTGTTCAGCTCGTGGGAGGCGTCGTTGACGAACTGCGACTGCTCGGCCCGCGCCCGCTCGACCCGGGCGAGCATCTCGTTCATGGTGGTGGCCAGCGCGGCGATCTCGTCGTCGGCCTCGGGGACCGGCAGCCGGCGGGACAGGTCGCCGCCGGTGATCTCGGCGGCCTCGGCGCGGATGTCCTCCACGGACTGCAGCGCCCGGGAGGCGAAACGGTAGGTGAGCAGGCCGACGATCAGCACGACCACCGGAAAGACCAAGCAGCACATGGTGATCACGGTGATCACCGTCTGGTCGATGGGGCGGGACTGGAAGGCGACCACCACGGTCAGGTCGCCGTCGTCGGGGGTGGCGGCGCCGAGCACCGTGGAACGGTAGTCGCCGCCGGCCGGGCCGGCCGACACGTGCTCGAGCACGCCGGGGGCGGTCGGGTTGGCCAGGGCGTCGTCGACGGCCGTCGACGAACTGCGCAGCACGGTGCCGTCGCCGTCGATCACCTGGATGACGTCGATGTCGCCGGCGGGCATGAGCATCGCCGGACTCACCGCGCTCAGGCCGCCGGCGGTGAGCGAATCGGCGATCTGCTGCGCACGGTCGGTGCCGGCGGTGTCGGCCGAGCGGGTCAGCAGATGGTGCAGCACCACGGCCATCGACACCCCGGCGATGGTGAGCGCCACCGCCACGAGCAGGGAGGAGACCAGGGTCAACTGGAAGCGGACAGTCCGGACCCGTCGGGGCGCCGGAGTGCCGTCAGCGCTCATTCTCCGGGCGCAACGTCGATCTTGATCACGTGACCCAGCGTTGCCGGGATGTCGAACCGGGTCAAGCCGACGAGCTGGTAGTCCTCATCGGTGATCGAGACGTCGACGGCCGCCCCGGGCACGATGCCGGCGCGCACGAGTCCGGAGGCGAGCTCGGCGTCGTCCTGCGCCTCCTCGGAGATCGAGTGCACGGTGGCCCGGACGGTGGAGCCGGGCGGACCCAGGTGCGTCAGGCACACCGGCTCGCGCTGTCCCTCGCCGCCGACGTCGATGCCGAGTTCGTCGAGCCCGGGCACCGGATTGCCCCACGGGGAGCGGCGCGGATCGTCGAGCCGCTCGATGATGGCCTGCTCGGTGGCGGCGTCGATCAGGGTGTCCCACTTGGCGGCCTGCAGATGTGCCTGATGGGCGGACAGGTGCAGGACGTCGGTCAGCAGCCGTTCGGCGAGCCGGTGGCGGCGGACCAGGACGATCGCCTCCCGTTCCCCGAGCTCGGTGAGTTCGAGGTTGCGGTACCGGCCGGTCCCGAACTGCACCAGACCGCTGCCGACCATGCGGTTGACGGTCTGGGTGACCGTCGGACGGGACAACCCCAGACGTTCGCTGATGCGGGCGCGGCGCACCGGGATGCCGTCTTCCCGGAGCTGGTAGATGATGCGGAGAAAGGCGCCGGCGGTGGGCGTCACCGTGGCCATCGGCAGGCACCCCCGATTCGCGTCCACCTCTGCATTGGCTGCACGGTACTGGGTTTCCAGAGGCGCTGGTAGCGGCCTTAAGCAGCGGTTAAGCATTGCCGGGACGCGGGATCCGGGCGTCCGGCGGCGACGTGTTCTCGGACACTTCGGACAGGTTCGCGGGCCGGGCGGTACTACTGTGACGCGAGGCAGGCGTCGCACTCGCGATCACCACGGATGAACGGCAGGAACCGGCAGAGATGCTCGTGCTCGCGGAAGGCACCGGGTCGATCATCAGTCAGATGCTCGGCAGCACCCTGATCGGGGTTCGCGAAGGCCTCGAAGCCGGGGTGGTGGTGATGGTGCTGATCGCCTTCGCCACCAAATCGGGCCGGACCGACGCGCTCAAATGGATCTGGGCCGGCGTCGCCGCCGCCATCGCCCTGACCCTCGGCACCTTCGTCGTCCTGCAGCTCGGCACGTCCACCATCTCCGGACGCACCGCCGAACTCATCGAAGGGGTGGCCTCACTGGCCGCGGTCGGCATCGTCACCTACATGCTCATCTGGCTCCGCAAGGCCGCCGACCACATGTCCGGCGACCTCAAATCGGGGCTGGCCGAGGCCCTCGAGATCGGCAGCGCCGCGATCTTCTCCCTCGCCTTCCTGGCGGTGGGACGCGAAGGTGCGGAGACGGCGCTGCTGATGGTCGGCTACGCCGAGAGCACCTCAGGCGGGGTGTGGCCGCTGATCGGGCTGCTGCTGGGCTTTCTGATCGCGGCGCTGGTGACCGCCCTGCTCTACTACGGCGCGGTGCGCATCGACTTCGGCAAGTTCTTCACCTACACAGGGCTGTTCCTGATCGTGGTCGCCGCCGGCATCCTGGCGCACGGTGTGCACGCGCTGCAGGAGTACGGCTGGCTGCCGGGGCCCGACGCCATCGCCTACGACATCAGCGGTTCCTACGATCCGTCGTTCTGGTACGGCTCCATCCTCACCGGGATCTTCAACATCCCGGCAACCCCGACCTGGCTGCAGGTGATCGTCTGGTTGCTGTATCTGGCGGTGGTCACGCCCGTCTTCCTGCTGCGCGGCCGCAAGCGGCATCCGGCGCCGGTTCTCAGCGGGCGCAGTCCACGCAGACGGTGGACGGGATGATCCCGGCCTTCTGCAGGTAGCCGAAGGCCACGCAGCCCAGGCAGAGCCCGAACGCGAACTCGAGGAAGGCGGCGACCACCAGGGCGCCGGTGACGATCTGCGCGGCCAGGCCCAGCCCGGTCAGCGACAGGATCAGGGCGGTGCCGGAGAAGGCCAGCCCCACCGCCTGAGCGAAGCGCTTCGGCGGTCCGGCAACGAGCTTCTCCTTCTTCCACACCTGCGGCACGATCACGTGCACCGCCAGCCTGCCGAACGGCGAATACCGCGGCCCGCCGGCCACGCGCAGAGCGAAGCCGGCCGCCAGCACGGCGTAGAGCCACCACTGGTTCACCGCGATCGCCGCGACGGCCAGCACGATCACCAGCCCGGCGGTCGAGCGCGCGGCGTAGTCGTTCACCGGATTCGGGAAGACGAAGGCCCGGCGCCAGCCGGTGGCCGGTGCGGAGGCGTCGACGGTGATCGACGTATCGGCCTGGGAGAACAGAGACTGGCTCACGTTTCCCGAGTCTAGAGAGCGCCCGCCGCGCCGACGAGGGTTGGGCTCACGCTGCGTCGAAGTCGGCGATCACCGCCAGTACGGCCTCGCCGTACTTGTCGGCCTTGGCCTGTCCGATCCCGGAGACGGTGAGCAGCTCGTCGAGGCTGCCCGGACGCACCTGGGCCAGGGCTTCGAGGGTCTTGTTGGCGAAGACCGTGTACGCCGGAGCGTCGGCCTCCTTGGCCACGGCCGCCCGCCAGCGGCGCAGCGCCTCGAACAGGGCGCCGTCCTCGCCGGACAGTTCGGTGGCGGTCCGTTTGGCGCCCGACGACGACCGGGACCGCACCCGCTTCGCCTCCTCGCGCAGGATCACGGTCTGCCGGCCGCCGAGCACGGCAGCCGAGGCCTCCGTCAGGGTGAGCACCCCGTAGTCGCCGTGCGGGGCCAGCAGGCCCTGCGCGATCAGCTGCCGGATGACGCCCTTCCAGGCGTTGGCGTCGAGCTCGGTGCCGATACCGTAGGTGGAGAGCCGGTCGTGCCCGAACTGCTCGATCCGCTGATTCGACCTGCCGAGCAGGATGTCGATCAGATGGCCGGCGCCGTAACGCTGGCCGTTCCATTCGCGGTCCAGCCGCCACACGGTGCTGAGCACCTTCTGCGAAGCCACCGTCCCGTCCCAGGTGGCCGGCGGGTTCAGGCAGGTGTCGCAGTTGCCGCAGGGCTCGATCTCCTGCCCGAAGTAGCGCAGCAGCTGCACCCGCCGGCAGGTGGCCGTCTCGCACAGCGCCAGCATGGCGTCGAGCAGCCGCCCCTGCGCCATCCGGTGAGCCTGGTCGCCGTCGGACATGTCGATCAGCCGGCGCTGCTGGACCACGTCGGCCAGGCCGTAGGCCATCCACGCCACCGACGGCAGTCCGTCGCGCCCGGCGCGGCCGGTCTCCTGGTAGTAGCCCTCCACGCTCTTGGGCAGGTCGACGTGCGCCACGAAACGCACATCGGGTTTGTCGATCCCCATCCCGAAGGCGATGGTCGCGACCACCACCACGCCGTCCTCGCGCAGGAACCGGCGCAGGGTGCGTTCGCGTACCTGCGCGTCCAGGCCGGCGTGATAGGGCATGGCGTCGATCCCGTTGGCGCACAGGAACTGTGCGATCTTCTCGACGCTGTTGCGGCTGAGCGCATAGACGATGCCGGTGAGTGCGGTGTCGCCGGCGAAGCCCTCGGCGCGGATGAACTCGAGCAGCTGCTGCTGCACCCTGTCCTTCGGTTCGATCCGGTAGCTGATGTTGGGCCGGTCGAAGCTGGCGACGAAGTGCCGGGCGTTCTCCAGGTGCAGCCGCTCGGTGATCTCCGTGTGGGTGCGCTCGGTGGCCGTTGCCGTCAGCGCGATCCGCGGCACCTGCGGCCACAGCTCGGCCAGCTCGCCGAGAGCCAGATAGTCGGGCCGGAAGTCGTGACCCCACTGGGAGACGCAGTGCGCCTCGTCGATGGCGATCAGCGCGATGGTGCCGCGGCCGAGTAACTGCCGGGTGGCCGGCTGGCTGAGCCGCTCCGGTGCCACGTACAGCAGGTCCAGCTGCCCGGACAGGAAGGCGCGTTCCACCTCGGCGCGCTCCTCGGGCAGCTGGGTGGAGTTCAGATAGGCCGCGCTCACCCCGAGCTGGCGCAGCGCGCCCACCTGGTCGGCCATCAGCGCGATCAGTGGGGAGACGACGATCGCGCAGCCCTCGCGCACCAGCGCCGGCACCTGATAGCAGAGCGATTTGCCGCCGCCGGTGGGCATCAGCACCACGGCGTCGCCGCCGTCGACGACCTGGCGGATGATCTGTTCCTGATCACCGCGGAAGTCGGTGTAGCCGAAGACCTTCCGCAGCACCTCGTACTGGTCGGGCACGGCGCTCAGTGCTGTTCGTCGTCGGGCAGCTTCTCCTGCTCCACCGGGTCGACGGCGCGTTCCACCTCGGCGTGCCGGGCGGCCCGCGCCGCATCGCGCATCTCGAATCCGTCGGTCACCAGCTCACCGATCTCGCGGGCCACGTCGGCGACCGCGGTGGTGATGATGGACGCGATCGAGCCGACCCGGGTCGCGGTGTTCTCCACCGCGACCTGCAGCAGATCCTTGTTGCGTTCCAGACGTCCCACCATGGGGGCGACTCTACCCGTCCGCGCGGGTCAGGCGGCCTCGGTGGCGCTGCCGCTCCGCTCGATGTTGACCACCAGGTCGTTGTCGTCGCGGGTCATCCAGTTCGGCAGCGAGAGCTTGGCGATCTTCTTCCAGGTGGAGCCGAGCTGGCCGCGCAGCGAGCCGGTGTTGTACGGCAGGCCGTACTTGTGGCAGAGCTCGCGGACCTCCACCGCCATCTCCGGGTAGCGGTTGGCCGGCACGTCCGGGAACAGGTGGTGCTCGATCTGGTGCGACAGGTTGCCGCTCATGATGTGGAAGAGCGGGGTGCCGTCGATGTTCGCCGAGCCGAGCATCTGGCGCAGGTACCACTCGCCGCGGGTCTCGTTCTGGCAGTCCTCGGCGGCAAAGGTCTGCGCGCCGGTGGGGAAGTGGCCGCAGAAGATGATCGAGAAGGCCCAGAGGTTGCGGATCAGGTTGGCGCCGGCGTTGCCGACCAGGGTGGAGACGAAGAACGGCCCGGTCAGCGCCGGCCAGATCACGTAGTCCTTGGCCACCTGGCGGCTGGCCTTGCGCCACATGCCGCGCAGCAGACCCTTGATGTCCGACCACTTGCGTCTGCCGGCGATCACGTTCTCGGCCTCGAGGTCGTGGAGCATGACGCCCCACTCGAACAGCAGCATCAGGGCGGTCGCGTACCCCAGGTTGCCCAGGAAGTAGGGGTTCCACTTCTGGTCCCGGTCCATCCGCAGGATGCCGTAGCCCACGTCGCGGTCCTCGCCGACGATGTTGGTGAAGGTGTGATGCAGGTAGTTGTGGCTGTGCTTCCACTGCTCGCCGGGCACCACGTTGTCCCAGTCGAATTCACGCGAGTTGTACGTGTCCTCGCGCATCCAGTCGTACTGGCCGTGCATCACGTTGTGGCCGATCTCCATGTTGTCGAGGATCTTGGCGAGTCCCAGGGAGGCCACTCCGGCCAGCCAGACCGGCGGGATGAACGGGGCGAACATCATCGCCCGGCCGGCGAACTCCAGCTTCCGCTGGGCGCCGATGATGCCGTAGATGTAGTCGCGATCGGACTGTCCCAGGTCGGCGACGATGCGCTGTCTGAGTTCATCGAGCTCACGGCCGAGCTGCTCGACCTGCTCGGCGGTCAGGGTGACCTCGGTGATCTTCTCCGGTGCGGCGGCCGGAGCCGGTGCGCTGCGGAAGTATTCGCTGATGTTGACGGCCATGATCAAACCTCGATTTCGACGTCGCCGACGGGGGCGTTGACACAGATCTGGATGTGCTGATCGGGCTCGGAGTCGAGTTCCCCGGTCAGGATGTTGCGGGTGCAGCCCGACGTGCGGACCTTGGTGCAGGAGAAGCAGATGCCCATGCGGCAGCCGAACTCGGGGTTCAGGCCGGCGTTCTCGGCCTGCTCGAGAAGGGTGCGGCCGTCGTTGGGCGCCTCGGTTCCCGAGGCGGTGAACGCGACAGTGCCGGTGACCGGCTCGTTCGGGTCGAGCACCGGCGCCGTGTCGACGGTGAACGCCTCGCTGTGCAGTCGTCCGGTCAGGCCGGCGCGGTCGGCGTAGTCGCGGACGGCCGACATCAGCGACGACGGGCCGCAGAGGAAGATCTCGGCGTCGCCGGCGCCGGTGAGGGCGGCGAGATGCTCGTCGGTGAACCGGCCGTCGGCGTCGGTGCGGGTGTAGTGCAGGTGCAGCCGCACATTCGGCACGGTGCGGGCGATCGCCTCGAGTTCGACGCGGTACGCCAGGTCGGCCTCGGTGCGGGCGTAGTGCACGAAGTCGATCGGCCCGTCGTAGTGTTCAGCGACCAGTGTACGCAGCATTGAGATTACGGGTGTAATGCCACTTCCACCGCTGACGAGGACCACCGAAGCGGGGCGGATCGCGGGCAGGGTGAACTCGCCCGCGGCGGCCGAGATGGTCAGTACGTCGCCGACCGCCGCGTTCTCGCGCAGGTGCGTGGAGACGAAGCCGCCGTCATGGGCGGTGACGGTCAGCTCGATCTGTCCGCGGTCCTTCTCGGCTCCGGCCGGGGAGAAGTAGCGGCGGTGCCGGACGCCATCGATAATCACGCTGACCTCGATGTATTGTCCGGCAACGTGGCCGTCCCAGCCGCGCGTGGGCTGCAGGTGCACGGTAACGGTGCGGTCGGTGCGGCGGGTGACATGGGTGATCTGTGCGCGGTGTTCGCGCCAGGTGAGCATCGGGGAGACGAACTCGAGGTAGCGGTCCACCGGGTAGGGGGTGGCGGTGGCTTCGACGAGACTGGTGACGAGAGATTTCAGACGTGAGGCCATCGATCTCCTCCTTCGGCCGTGTGCGGGCTTTCAGTGAACGGCTGTACACTAAGAACGATGACACATGCGGGCGCGGGATCGCAAGGAGATCAGGTGTGTCGGCGGTCACCGATTAGACTGCTCGGTGTGACCCCGTCGACCGATTCAGCAGGTACTTCGCGCCGGTCGTCGCGGCGCGGTCGGTCCGACGACAAGGGCGTGCGGGCCGAGAAGAAGGAACAGACGCGGCAGGCGCTGCTCGACACGACCGTGGACCTGGTGGACGAGCGTTCCTTCGGCAGCATCTCGCTGCGCGAGGTGGCCCGCGGCGCCGGCATCGTGCCGACCGCCTTCTACCGGCACTTCGCCTCCATGGAGGACCTGGGGGTGACGCTGGTAGAGGACTCCATGCGGGTGCTGCGCCGGGCACTGCGCGAGGGCCGCCGCGATCTGGCCGGCCGGGGGATGCCCACCGCCCGCGAGTCCATCGCCACCCTGCTACGTCACGTGCACGCCGACGAGGCCAAGTTTCGCTTCCTGATCCGCGAGCAGCACGGCGGGGTGGCCGAGGTCCGGCGCGCGATCAACACCGAGCTGCGGCTGTTCGCCCGGGAACTGGCCATCGACCTGGCGCGGGTGCCGGCGCTGGCCGAATGGGACTCCGACGACCTGGAGGTGGCCGCCGAGCTGATCGTGGCGGTGTTCATGACCACCGTGGCCGAACTGCTCGACGGCGACGGCCGGCAGGCCACCGAGCGCGCGCTGGTCGCGCGCGCCGAGAAACAGCTCGCCATGGTCTTCCTCGGCATGGGGCAGTGGCGGCCCGGAAACTGACGAATGTCGGTGGCCCGGGGGGAGGATCGAGCGATGACGACGAACGGGAGGCGCCATGACGGAGGCCGGTTCCGGCGCGGACGGACGGATCGGCGCGCAGTTCGGGCCGTATCGGCTCGACGCGCTGCTCGGACGCGGCGGCATGGGTGAGGTGTATCGCGCCTACGACACTCAGCGCGACCGCGAGGTGGCGCTCAAGCTGCTGAGCCAGCGCGCCGTGGACGACGGCACCTTCGCCGAGCGGTTCCGCCGGGAATGCCAGACGGTGGCCCGGCTCGGTGAACCGCACATCATCCCGATCCACGACTTCGGGGAGATCGACGGGACGCTCTACCTGGACATGCGCCTGGTGGAGGGGCAGACGCTGCGGGGGTTGCTCGAACAGTCCGGCCCGCTGCCGGCCGACGAGGCGGTGGCCTTCGCCGAACAGGTGGCGCAGGCGCTCGACGCCGCACACACCGCAGGTCTGGTGCACCGCGACGTGAAGCCGGAGAACATCCTGGTCACCGCGAACCGCTTCGCCTACCTGGTGGATTTCGGCCTGGTGCACCAGGCCGCCGACGTGCACCTGACCCGCACCGGCACCGCGATCGGCTCGATGGCCTATATGGCGCCCGAGCAGTTCGACGATGCACCCGTCTCGCCGGCGTCGGACGTCTACGCCCTCGCGGCGGTGCTCTTCCAGATGCTCACCGGCCGCACCCCGCATCCCGGGGAGTCGGTCAGTTCCATCGTGCGGGCGGTGGTGCTCAACGACGTGCCTCCTCCGAGCAGCCTGAACCCGGCGGTGCCGGCCGCCCTCGATCCGGTGCTGGCCCGCGGTCTGGCCAAGGACCCGCAGCAGCGTTTCGCCTCGGCCGGCGAGCTGGCGGCCGCGGCCCGGTCGGCGCTGACCGGGGCGGCTCCGGCCGGTCCCACGGTTCCGTTCGCCACCGGCGCCGGCGGCCCCGCCTACGACCCGACCACCGTCGGCCGGCCGGCGATCTCGCAACCGCTGGGCTACGGTTCGGGGCCGGTGCCGCCGAGCGGTCCGGTGTATCCGGTCGGCTACCCGCCGGCCGCGCCTCCGCCCGAACCGAAGGGCAACGGCACGCAATGGGTCCTGGTGGGACTGATCGCGCTGCTGGTGCTGGCCCTGGCCGGACTCGGCATCTACTACTTCGGCTTCCGCGACTCCGGCTCGGACCAGAAGACCGCGGCCGGACCGTCGTCGACGACGACGATCACCAGCACCATCACTCCCATCAGCAGTACGCCGGCAGCGCCGCCGCCCGGTTCGAGCCCGTGCAGCACCTACGAGGGCGTGGGCACCGCAGAAACGACATGCCCGTTCGCGGCGGCGGTGCGTGCGGCGTATGCGAGTTCGGGGCCGTGGGGACAAGCGCGCACGGTGCGGGCGACCAGCCCGGTCACCCACAGGGAATACGAGATGGCCTGCATGCCATCCGGACGAATGATCGTCTGCACTGGGGGCGACAACGCCGTGGTACATATCTACTGATTTCGGACTGCAGGAAGGAGGCGACCGTTGAGTTCAGACGGCCGTGTGGGGCAATCGTCGAGACCTCGGGTCGGTACGACGTTCGGTCCATATCGCCTAGACGTGCTGCTGGGTCGCGGCGGGATGGGCGAGGTCTATCGGGCCTACGACAGTCAACGCGACCGCGAGGTGGCGCTGAAGATCCTCGGCGGCACGGGTCACGACGACGGGACCTTTGCCCGCCGGTTCCGCCGCGAGTGCCAAGTGGTGGCGAGGCTGGGAGAGCCGCACATCATTCCCATTCACGACTACGGCGAGATCGACGGGACTCTGTATCTCGACATGCGCCTGGTCAACGGCGAAGACCTCGGGTCTGTCCTCCAGAACCAGGGGCCGATGGATCCCCGCCGTGCGGTGGGCGTCATCAAGCAGGTCGCCGCGGCGCTGGACGCGGCGCACTCCGCCGACATCGTTCACCGCGATGTGAAGCCCGCAAACGTTCTGCTCACGGTCGACGACTTCGTCTACCTGGTGGATTTCGGTATCGCCAGGCAAGGGTCCGAAGCCGACACCCGGCTCACCCAAACCGGCACGACCGTCGGTTCCACGCGATACATGGCACCCGAGCAGTTCGACGGGAAGCCCGCTACGCCTGCCTCCGATATCTACGCGCTGTCCGCGGTTCTGTACGAACTCGTCACCGGAGTGGCCGCACACAGTGGCGGTACCGTCAGCGAGATCGTGAGGTCGGTCGTCCTCGGCGGAACCCGCCCGGCGAGCTCTGTTCGCCAAGGCATCCCGGCCGCGCTCGACGGGGTGATCAGTCGAGGTCTCGACATCGATCCGGCACGGCGATTCTCAACCGCGGGAGAGTTCGCTCGGGCGGCGGAAGGGGCGCTGCAGAACGGCACATCGGCACCCACGATGATCGCGCCCGGGGCAGTACCCCCGATGCCGAAGACAGTGGTCGGGGGACCCGACTACCCATCGGATGCACCTGTTGGCCCGTCCCCTGAGGTCGGAAGGCCGGCGTTCATAGATCCGAGTCAGCCAGTCCAGCAGGCGCAGTCGTCGGGGCACGCCAGGAACAGTGCGCTGGTGCCGATTCTGGCGACCCTGGCCGTGCTTATCGTGGCCGCGGCTGTCGTCGCGATCGTTTTCATCGTGAGCGGACGGGACTCCGAGTCCGGAGAAGCCGCGGTGGCAGCCGAGTCGACGTCGCCCGCGGAATCCGCGACCACATCCGATGCGGCGACGCCGCAGGATAACGGCCGAGCAGAAGAAGCGCCGCAGACGGTCACGACGACGGCTGCGCCGGAGCCGCAGAGCGAACTGCCGCTCGGAACCGGGTTGCAGATAGACCACAGCATGAACTGCGGCTACGGCGTTTCGCAGGCGGTGTTCGTGGGGACACGGTCCGACGGGGGCGAAACCAGTTGTGTGTTCGCCACGGGGGTCGGCAACGCGCTCAACAACCGTCCGGTCCCGGCGAGCAGGTCCGTCGAGCAAACCATCACTGCACCTAGCAAAGGCGGCGACCTGCAGAGCGTGAGGTGCAGAGCTGCTCAGGACGGTGCGCGGAGGCCGCTCTGGAAGTGCGTCGGCGGCATCTCCGGTAACGCTGTCGTCTACGTGTACCCGCGCTCATGATCAGGGGCATCGGAATCATCGCCGCGTGCGGACTGATCGGGGCCGCGACCGTGGGTTGCAGTGATCCGGAAAGTGGTTCACGTGCGAATTCCGCGACGGAGACCGTCTATGTGACGCCGTCTGCGCCTGAATCGTCGACGGTCGACAGTTCGACCGGTGCAACGACGGGCCGCGGTTGCCCGGCGCCCGTCGTCGCGCTCGATCCCGGTCACAATGCGGTCGAGACCAATGAGTTCGACCCTGTCACAGGCGTTTTGATGCGCGACTATCCCAACGGTGCCGAAGACCGCGATGCCGTGGACGTGGCCACTGCGGTAAAGACGGATCTGGAGGCTTCGGGCTACAAGGTCGTCATCGTGAAGCCGACGGCGGCGAGCGACGTGACGTACCGGGAACGGGTGACGCGTGCGGAGAAAGCCGGCGCTGACATCGGCGTCAGCATTCACACCTACACGAACGATCATCGGATCTTCGTCCAAAGGGTCGGACTGTATCGCTCAGGAACCGGTGCTGACGGTGCCCCGCACACCGTCACCTTCGAAGACGCAGCGGTCGCTAAGAAGAGCCAGAAGTACGCCGCCGCCATTGCGTCGGCGCGAACCGGGGCCGAAGGCCGGGAGGTGAGTGTGACCGATAACAGCTTCGACGGCCGCGCGCCGCTGTGGGGAGGCAATATCCCTGTGATCTCGCTGATCTCGGACAAGGTGCCGTGGGTCTACAGCGAATTCGGTACTGCCGCTGGTGGCGGTTCGACACCGATTGGCGCTGCGGGTGTTGAAACGTACGCCCAGGGGTTGGCTGCCGGAATCAAGGACGCCGTGCCGAACACCTGCCGCTGATTCGCGACGAGCCTCGACGAGGCGGTGGCGATGGCGCTTTGCCGGATTGCTCCGGATTTCGGTCACGACCTGGCAACACTGTCCGCTCGAATTCCCTGCCGGTGTTGGCTGCCCCCACACCCTCGCTTAGTGTGACTCTTGTTAATGGTGTGACTAAAGGGGTTTGTGTGAAAGCGCTTCGACGTGGGCTGGTCACCTTCGGTACGGCGGCGGTCGTCGTCGGCACGGTGCTCGGGGCGGGCGCGGCCGGTGCCGTACCGCTGCCGGCGTTGCCGGCCCTGCCCAACGGCAGTCTGGGGCAACCGCCCGCCTCCAAGGCACAGCTGAACAAGAGCTTCAAGAAGCTCTCGTCGTCGATGGCCAAGAAGAACCCGGGACGGATCGGCATTGCGATCACCGCCGGCGGCGGCGACTCGGCGCTCTCGTTCGGCTCGCTGAAATCCGCGCGGGCGTGGTCCACCCTCAAGGTGCCGGTCTCGATCGCCGCCCAGCGCCGCAACGGCACGGAGGTGCGTCCTCAGCAGATCAAGGCGATCACCCTGTCCGACAACGACGCCGCCGAAGCCCTGTGGGCCTCGCTCGGCGGCAACCGGGCCGCGGTGACCGCGGTGACCGGAGTGCTCCGGGACGGCCACGACTCGATCACGCGTGTCTCCTCGCAGCTCGACTCTCCGCCGAGCTTCCCCGGATACACCGACTGGAAACTCACCAGCCAGTCGATCTTCGCGGCCAACCTGCCGTGTGTCCCGGGCAGCAGCGAGGTGCTGGGCCTGATGGGCCGGGTCGGCGGCAATCAGCAGTGGGGCGTGGCCAAACCGAAGACCCGCGGGGTGACCTCGGCGGTCAAAGGGGGCTGGGGCCCGCGATCGGACGCCACCGGCAAGTACGTGGTCCGCCAGCTGGCGGTGATCACCACCCCGCGCGGCACGCTGGGCGTCTCACTGGCGGCCGAACCGGCGAGCGGGAGCCTGGGCGACGGCACCGCCATGCTCGACCGGCTCGGCAAGTGGGTGCTGAGCAACCTGGGCAAGCTCCCGGCCGGAACCTGCGTCGGCGTGCCCACCGCGGCTCAGAACGCGAAACCCGAACCCGAGCAGGCCCAGCCGGAAGAGGCCCAGCCGCAAGCCCAGCAGCCGCAAGCGGCCCAGCCGGAGACCGCCGAACCGGACCCGGCCGCGCAGGTGCAGCCCGCACCCGCCGCCCAGGTGCGTCCGGCGGCTCAGTAGGCGGCGAGCAGCAGCGCGATCGCCGTGGCGGTGCGCCGGATCTCCTCGGGGTCGACGCTCTCGTCGGGCGCGTGGATCCGGCACTGCGGCTCCTCCACGCCGAGCAGGGCGATCTCCGCCTCCGGCACGGTCTCGGCGAGCACCGTGCACAGCGGGATGGAACCGCCCTGACCGGACTGCACCACGCGGGCGCCGTCGTAGGCGCGCTCGAGCGCGGCGGACAGCAACTGGTAGCCGGGGCCGTCGGTGCGGGCCGCGAACGGCGCGCCCATCGCATCCCGGTCGATCTCCACGTGGCAGTGCCAGGGCACGCTGCGCTGCAACTGGCCGGCCAGCGCCTCGTACGCGGTCTCCGGTGCCAGGCCCGGCGGGATCCGCAGATTCAGCATGGCCGAGGCCTCCGGAACGATCGCATTGCCCGCCTCGGCGGTGCCCGGGGCGTCGATCCCGATGACCGTCACCGCCGGCCGCGACCAGGTCATGTCGGCGGGGGTGCCGTTGCCGAGCACCCAGACGCCGGGCAGCACGCCCGCGTCGGCGCGGAACCGGTCGATGGGGTATTCGGCGCCGGACCACTCCGCTTCGGTGCTCAGACCCTCGATGGTGGTGTCGCCGTCGGCGTTGCGCAGGGTGGCCAGGGCGGCGATCAGTGCGGCCATCGCATCCGGTGCCGCACCGCCGAACTGGCCGGAATGCACGGCGGTCTCCAGGGCGCGCACGGTGACCTTCACATTCACCACGCCGCGCAGGCTGGTGGTCAGCGTCGGCACGCCGGCCTCGATGTTGCCGGTGTCGGTGATCAGGATCAGATCGGCGTCGAAGAGTTCCGGGCGCTGCCGCACCAGATCGTCGAGACCGGCACCACCGGCCTCCTCGGAACCCTCCACGATCACCCGGATCCCGCAGCCGAGCTCGTCGCCGACCGCCCGCAGCGCGGTCAGGTGGGCCACCAGATTGCCTTTGCAGTCGGCGGCGCCCCGGCCGTACCACCGGCCGTCACGCTCGGTGAGCGTGAACGGGGCCGACTGCCACAGCGATCGGTCGCCGGCGGGCTGAACGTCGTGATGACTGTAGAGCGCCACGGTGCGCCCGCCCGGCGGCGCGGGCCGATGTCCGACGACCGCCCGCGATCCGTCGGAGGTGACGACGACCTCCGCGGGAATCCCGGCCTCGGTGAACGCCCGGGCCACCCACTCGGCGCTGTCGATGCACGCCTGTGCCGCGGACGGGTCGTTGTGCACCGAGGCGAAGGCGACGGCCTCGGCCAGATCGGCCCGGGCACGGCCCATCAGGCCGGTGACTCGGCTGCTCAGTTCTGCATCGCTCATGCACTCAGCATGGCACGCCGGCTCACCGGTCGAAGCTCGCGTGCATCTCCCAGTACAGAAGTTCGGCGTCGCGATCGGCGGTCACGGTCAGCGGGCCGGCATCGGTGGTGCGCAGAGCGTCGCCCTCACCGAGAGTTCCGGCGCCGTCGACGGTGACGCTGCCTCCGGTCACGAAGAGGTGACCGAAGGGAGCGCCCGGCAGGGTGACGGTGCGGCCGGCAGGCGGACGCGCGATGTGCAGCGCCGCATAGCGGTTCGCGATGTCCAGCGCCCCGCTGCCGGCGTGCTCGGCCCGCCCGGAGGCGACCACCACCGGCTCGCCGGCGGCGAGGGCGGCGGTGAAGTCGGCCTCGGTCTGATCGGGCGGCAGCCCGTCGGCGTGCGGGGCCACCCACATCTGGATCACCCGCAGCGCAGTGCCCTCGGCGCGGCTCGCGGCATTGCCCTCCGAGTGGGCGATACCGGTCCCGGCCCGCATCCGGCCCAGCGTTCCGGGCGTGAGCACGCCCTCCCGGCCGCCGGAATCACGGTGGCGCACAGCCCCGTCCACCACCCAGGTGAGGATCTCCATGTTCTGGTGCTGGTGGGTGTCGAGGCCTTCGCCGGCGTCGACCACATCGTCGTTGTGCACCAGCAGAACCCCGTGGGCGTTGCCGAACAGGTCGTAGTTGCCGGTCGCCGGGAACGACTGCCGGGAGCTGAGCCATGCGTTGGCCCAGTGCAGGCGGTCGGCGGCGGGGATCACCTGCAGCGTGGTCATTGCTGCTCCTTCTGGTCGAGATGGGCATCGAGGCGGGCCAGCAGGCCGGTCAGGGTACGGCCCTCCTGCGCGGTGAAGGCCTCGATGAACAGTCGCTGCACCTGGGCCAGATGGCCGACGGCGGCGTCGGCGAAGGCCGACGCCCCCTCGTCGGTGAGGACCGCGAAGGAGCCGCGCCGGTCGGCGGCGGCGCGCTCGCGGCGGACCCAGCCGCGCCGGCAGAGCACATCGATCTGGTAGGTCAGGCGGGAGGCGGAGAAGACCATCCGCTCGGACAGCTCCTTCATGCGCAGCCGGTGCTGCGGCGCCTCGGTGAGCAGCAGCAGGACGTGATAGTCGGCCAGCGACATCCCGGCATCGCAGCGAAGCTGCTCGTCGACCGCGGTGGAGAGCCGGGTGGAGGTCTCGATGAACCTGCGCCAGGCCTCCTCACGCGGATCGGCGGCGCTCACCGCGGCACGTGCGGCATCAGGGCGTTCGGCGGCACGACGCCGAGCCGGCCCGCCTGGAAGTCTTCGATCGCCTCGACGAGTTGCTGGCGGGTGTTCATCACGAACGGTCCGTACTGGACCACCGGTTCGCGGATCGGCTGCCCGCCCAGCAGCAGCACCTCCATGGCCGGCCGGTGTGCGTCCTGGCCGGCGTCGGCGGTCACGGTGATCCGGTCGCCGGTGCCGAGCACGGCCAGCTGTCCACCCGCGATGGGGCGGCCTTCGGCGCCGACGGTGCCGCGGCCGGAGAGCACGTAGACCAGGGCGTTGAAGTCGGGCCGCCACGGCACCGACAGGGCGGCGCCGGGGGCGATGCTCGCGTGGGCGAAGGTGATCGGGGTGTGGGTGGCGCCGGGACCGGTGTGGCCGTCGATGCCCCCGGCGATCACCCGGACCAGGGCGCCGGCGTCGTCGCTGGTGAGCAGTGCGGCTTGCGGGCCCTCCAGATTCTGATACTTCGGGGTGAGGAACTTGTCCTTGGCCGGCAGGTTCACCCACAGCTGGATGCCGTGGAAGGCGCCGCCGGATTCGACGAGCTCGGCCGGCGGGGTCTCGATGTGCAGGATGCCCGCGCCCGCGGTCATCCACTGGGTGGCGCCGTTCTCGATCAGCCCTCCGCCACCGGTGGAGTCCTGGTGCTCGAACCGGCCGTCGATCATGTAGGTGACCGTCTCGAAGCCGCGGTGCGGGTGCCAGTCGGTGCCGCGGGGTTCGCCGGGCTGGTACTCCACCTCGCCCATCTGATCCATGTGCACAAACGGGTCCAGGGCGGCGGCCGGGACCCCGGCGAAGGCGCGGACCACCGGAAATCCCTCGCCCTCGTAGCCGCGCGGGCCGGTGGTCAGCGAGACGACACGCCGTTCGACGTCCTCGGGACGGGCGGGGCTCACCCGGGGCAGGGTGAGCGTGTCGGCGGTGATGGCAGGCATGTTGCCTCCTTAATTGCTTCAGATTTGAAGTATTTCAGCAGTCACAACGCGGCGTCAACCTGTCCTATTCCCCGCATCTGACAACGACAGACGTCATAATCCGTGTTATGGCTATGTACGCCCCCGGTGAGGGCTCGCCCCGAGAACGGCAACGGCTGCGCAAGCTCGCGCAGGCCGCCATGAACGCCGACCAGACCGTCGACCAGATGGAGTCGATCCTCAGCGAGATCGGCCCGGTGCTCGCTGGAATGAGCGGCACCATGGGCGATCTGGACAACACCATCGTCAAACTCGAGGCCTCCCTCGACCATCTGGGGACCTCGCTGAACTCGGTGGACGAGACCGTGGCGCGGATGGGTGCGGTGGTGGGCCGTCTGGAACTGGTCGTCGACCGGGTGGAATCTCTGGTGGGCGTCGCCGAACTGGCCCTGCGGCCGCTCGGCGCACTCGAATCCGCCGGCCGCGAGGTGAGCCGCGGGGTGATCGGATTCCTGGGATTCGGCGGGTCGCACAGCTGACGCGCCGCTACGGTGGGGACGTCGGAACCGATCCATCGTAGGAGGCGCAGATGACCCAGAACGAGAACGATTCGATCCCCGCCCGCTATCTCGCTGAACTCTTCGGCACCTTCTGGCTGGTCTTCGGCGGTTGCGGCAGTGCCGTTTTCGCCGCCAAGGTGCTGACCGACGACGGTGCGACCCCCATCCAGATGGGCATCGGCTTCGCCGGCGTCGCCCTGGCCTTCGGTCTGACCGTCCTGACCATGGTCTACGCCGTCGGTCACATCTCCGGCGGCCACTTCAACCCGGCGGTGTCGCTCGGGGCGGCCGTGGCCGGCCGGATCGCCTGGAAAGACGTTCCCGGATACTGGATCTCACAGGTGGTCGGCGGTCTGCTCGCCGGCGGTGCGATCTACCTGATCGCCAGTGGCAAGGACGGATTCGAGGCCACCGGCAACATGGCCGCCAACGGCTACGGTGATCACTCCCCGAACGGCTACGCGCTCGGTTCGGTGCTGCTCGCCGAGATCATCCTGACCGCGTTCTTCGTCATCATCATCCTCGGCGCCACGCACGGCCGTGCCCCGAAGGGCTTCGCCGGCATCGCGATCGGCTTCGCGCTCACCCTGATTCACCTGATCTCCATCCCCATCTCCAACACCTCGGTGAATCCGGCCCGCTCGACCGGCGTGGCCTTCTACAACGGCAACGGCGCGCCGGGACAGCTGTGGGTGTTCTGGCTGGCGCCGTTGGTCGGCGGACTCATCGGTGGCCTGATCTTCCCGCTGCTGTGGGAGCGCTTCCCGTTCGCGAAGGCCGCCGACGAATCGTGAGACACTGGCACCGACTGCAGTATCCAACGCAAGAGTGGAGTATCGGCCGGTGAAGAGTCAGACTCGTACACTGCGCGGCACCCGGGGCCGCACCATCGTCTACGACGTTCACGAACCCGACGGTGACGCGGTGGGCGTGGTCTTCCTGGTGCACGGTCTCGGCGAGCACGCCGGGCGGTACACGGAGGTGGTGCGCCGGCTCACCGACGCCGGCTACCTGGTGGTGGCGCCCGATCACGCCGGTCACGGCCGATCCACCGGGACCCCGCGCGATGTGCACGACTTCTCCGACTTCACCGACGATCTGGGCCGGGTGATCTCGGCGGTCGGCACCGGCGGGCTGCCGGTCTTCCTGCTCGGGCACTCGATGGGCGGGGCCATCGCCCTGAGTTACACACTCGACCACCAGGACCAGGTCGACGGCCTGGTGCTGTCCGGTCCGGCGCTGGTGCCCGGTGAGGACATGCCGCCGCTGCTGGTGGCGGCCGCGCCGATCGTCGGCCGGCTGCTGCCGCGGATACCGTCGGCCGACCTCTCGGCGGCCGCACTGAGCCGCGACCCGGAGGTGGTGGCCGCCTACGAGGCCGACCCGCTGGGCTGGCACGGCAAGATCCCCGCCGGACTGGGCGGGGCCCTGGTCGCGGAGATGAACACCTTCCCCG
>NZ_JBJURU010000011.1:36406-51549 GCF_046098115.1 Gordonia sp. VNK21
TGGGCGGGGCCATCGCCCTGAGTTACACCCTCGACCACCAGGACCAGGTCGACGGCCTGGTGCTGTCCGGTCCGGCGCTGGTGCCCGGTGAGGACATGCCGCCGCTGCTGGTGGCGGCCGCGCCGATCGTCGGCCGGCTGCTGCCGCGGATACCGTCGGCCGACCTCTCGGCGGCCGCACTGAGCCGCGACCCGGAGGTGGTGGCCGCCTACGAGGCCGACCCGCTGGTCTGGCACGGCAAGATCCCCGCCGGACTGGGCGGGGCCCTGGTCGCGGAGATGAACACCTTCCCCGATCGGCTGCCGTCCCTGCGGATTCCGGTGCTCGCCCTGCACGGCGGCGACGACGCGCTGGCCAATCCCGCCGGATCCCGGTCCGTCGACGAGCTCGCCGGCGGCGACGACGTGACGGTCCGGATCTACCCGGGGCTCTACCACGAGATCTTCAACGAACCCGAGGGCGATCAGATCGTCGGCGAGGTGGTGGACTGGCTGCAGGCACACACCCGCTGACCAGTCCACCCGCCGGGCGCTAGAACCAGTCCGGCGAGGCGTCCAGGGTGGTGCGGTCGAGGGCGCCGACCAGATCCAGCTGCGGATCCACCTTCGGCAGTTCGAAGGTGAAGAAGTAGCGGGCCGCGGCGCGCTTGCCGTCGGCGAAGTCGCTCTGCGTATCACCCACGGCCAGCAGCTGTTCGAGCCAGATCCAGGACAGCACGATGTGACCGGCGGCCTCGAGGTAGACGGTCGCATTCGCCAGGGCCAGAGCCGGATCGCCGGGCGCCCACACGGCGGCGGTCACCTCGGTGAGCCGGGTGAGCCGGGCTTCGAGTGCCTGCCCGTACTCGGCGGCGTTGCCGCCGGCCTGCTTTGCTCGGGCGACCGTGGCGCCGACGGTCTCGGCGAACACGGCCATTCCGGCACCGGAGTCCATGATCATCTTGCGCCCCAGCAGATCCAGGCCGTGGATGCCGTGGGCGCCCTCGTGAATCGGGTTGAGCCGGTTGTCCCGGTAGAACTGCTCGACGTCGAACTCCTTGGTGTACCCGTAGCCGCCGTGCACCTGGATGGCCAGGCTGTTGGCCTCCAGACACCACTGGCTGGGCCAGCTCTTGACGATCGGGGTGAGCACCTCGAGGAGGGTGTGCGCGCGGGTGCGGTCGGCCTCCTCCGGGGCGGTCAGCTCCTCGTCGAGCAGCCGGGCCGCATACAGGCCCAGGGCCAGGGCGCCTTCGACGTACGACTTCTGCGCCAGCAGCATCCGCTTGACGTCGGCGTGCTCGATGATCGGCACGGGGGAGGAGTTCGGGTCTTTGGCGTCGACCGGACGTCCCTGGGTGCGGACCTTGGCGTACTCGACGGACTGCAGGTAGCCGGCGTAGCCGAGGGCGGTGGCCAGGAAGCCGACGCCGATCCGGGCCTCGTTCATCATGTTGAACATGTACTTGAGGCCGTGGTGCTCCTGGCCCACCAGGAAGCCGACGGCGCCGGAGTGCTCGCCGACGCCGAAGCTGCCGTCGCCGAAGTTGAGCAGGGTGTTGGTGGTGCCGCGGTTGCCCATCTTGTGGTTCAGACCCACCAGCGCGACGTCGTTGCGCGTGCCGTCGGGCAGCACCTTGGGGACGATGAACAGCGAGATGCCCTTGACGCCCGGGCCGCCGCCCGGTGCCTTGGCGAGGACCAGATGCACGATGTTCTCGGCGATCTCGTGGTCGCCGGCCGAGATCCACATCTTGGTGCCGGTGATCCGGTAGCTGCCCGGGTAGGCCGGATCGTCGATCGGCTCGGCCTTGGTGGTGATGTCGGCCAGCGAGGATCCGGCCTGCGGCTCGGACAGGCACATGGTGCCGGTGAAGCGGCCCGCCAGGATCGGCTTGACCCAGGTCTCGATCTGCTCGGGTGTGCCGTAGGTGGCCAGCAGGTTGGCGTTGCCGGTGGAGAGGAAGGAGTACGACGAGGTGGCCGCGTTGGCGGCCTGGAAGTGCACCATGGCGGCGCGTGCCAGGGTGTGCGGCAGCTGCATGCCGCCGAGCTCCTCGTCGAAGGAGGCGGCCACCAGGCCGGCATCGCCGAAGGCACGCACCGCCTCGCCGATCTCGTCGATCAGCACCACGGTGCCGTCGGGACCCACGGTGGGCTCGTTCTGGTCCGACTTCTTGTTGTGCGGGGCGTAGAGCTTGGCGGCCATGTCGGCGCTCAGGTCCAGCAGCCCGTCGAAGGTCTCCCGCGAATGCTCGGTGTAGCGCTCGCGCTCGGTCAGCGAGGTCACGTCCAGCCAGTCGTACAGAAGAAAATCGATGTCTTGCCTGGACATGAATGCGCTCATAGCTGATCCTTCGCTGGACGACGTTCCTGCCGTCGATTGTCGCAGAAGGGCGCAGTCAGATGCCCATGCGCCTGACCAGGGCGCCCACGCTGCGCGGCGAGACCGCGGAGATACCTCGCAGCAGTACCGCGTAGCGCGGATACAGCTCGGCCGGGCGGGTCAGGATCGCGCGCAGGATCCAGCCCGCGGCGTCCTCGGAGGTGAGGGCCGGTGCGTCGTCGTAGTCGGCGGTGGGCGCGATCATCGGGGTGCGGACCAGCGGGAAGCCTAGGTTGGTCACGGTCACCCCGGTCCCGGCCAGCTCGGCGTCGAGGCTGCGCCCGAAGGCGGCCAGCGCCGATTTGGAGGCGTGGTAGGCGGCGAAGCGGGGCATGGCGCCGGCCGTCACGCCCCAGGTGACCACGTTGACGATCTGGCCCTCGCCGCGTTCGACCATCGCCGGCAGCAGGGCGGTGGTCAGCCGCACGGCGCCGAAGTAGTTGATCGTCATCGTGCGCTCGTAGTCGTGGAAGCGGTCGACGGTGTCGAGGACGTTGCGCCGGATGGACCGGCCGGCGTTGTTCACCAGCACGTCCGGCACCCCGAAGGTGCCGAGCACCTCGCCGACGAGCGCATCCACCCCGTCGGCATCGGTCAAGTCGGCGCTGATCGGGTGCGCCGTGCCTCCGGCGGCGGTGATCGAGTCGCAGATGGCCTGGAGGCGCTCGTAATCCCTTGCCACGACAATGATCTCGGCGCCGTGGCCGGCCAGCAGTGTGGCCGCGGTCTCGCCGATGCCCGACGAGGCTCCGGTGATCAGGACCAGCCGACCGGTCAGATCGGCCGGCTCCCGGCCGGTCAGGCGCCGCACGTCCGCCAGGCTCAGCGGTGGGCTGAGAACCGCTCGGGCGACGGTGCGGCGCAGATCCATCACTTGTACTTCTTGATGATCTTCGTAGCTTCGTCGGCGTCGACGTTCTTGGCCACTAGCTTGCCGTTCTTCACTTTGCGAATGGAGTACAGCTCGGCCTTCTTCGCATGAGCGACGTGCAGACCGACCTTCTTCGCCTTCTTGTTGAGTTCCTCCAGCACGAGTGGATCGTAACTGGTCAAAGTGAACAGGCCGCACGGGTTCGTGTTACACGGGCATTTCGTACCGTTTTCGCACGTCAAAGGTACCTTTATGTGCTGCAGATCTCTGTTCCGGCGGGAGTGTCACCGCGGGAGGCTCACAATGGCAGCCCCTGCTCGAAGAGGTCGATGGCAGTGAGCATATCGGCCATCAGCTCGGCGGTGGGCTCCTCGGCGCACTCCACCAGGCGGGACATCGCCCCGGACACGGCGCCGACGAAGACCTTCAGCCGGAGGCTGTCGACCTCCACACCGGTGTACTCGGCCAGGAACTCGGTCAGCTGCGAGAAGCGCTGCTCGGCGGCCAGCTGGTTGGCGGCCCGCAGCACGGGCTCATCGCGCAGCAGCCGGGCACGGCGCGGTTCGGAGACCCACTCGTCGACGCGGCCCAGCTCGAAGAGATGACTGATCAGGGTGCGCACCAGATCGAAGCGGTTCAGTCCGGGTGGTACCCGCGCGATCGAGTCGATGAAATGCGGTTCGAGATCGTCGGAGACGATCACCTGCTCCTTGGTCTGGAAGTACCGGAAGAAGGTGGTGTGCGAGACGCCTGCGGCCTCGGCGATCTGGGCGACGGTGGTCGCCTCGTAGCCGTTGGCGTCGATCAGATCCAGCGCCGCGAGGCGGATCGCGGCGCGGGTGCGGGCCTTCTGACGTTCCCGAAGGCCCGGCTGCGGCCCCGGATGACCGGGAGCCGCAGCCGAGGGTGTTTCGATCATGATACGTCAGCTCACCGTGAGGCTGCCGGGGTCGCGAGTTCGACGCTCTCCTCCTCGGCCACCTGGACACCGCGGTTGCGCACCTTGGAGCCCTCGATGTCGAAGTTGACGACGGCCTTGTCGAGCCAGCGCGGCAGACCCCAGGCCTTCTCGCCGAGCAGCGAGATCACCGCGGGCACCACCATCATGCGGATGATGAAGGCGTCGAAGAAGACCGCGATCGCCAGGGCGAAGCCGAGCATCTTGTTGGTGGTCTCCGGGGCCAGCATGAACGCGGCGAAGACGCTGATCATGATCAGTGCCGCGGAGGTGACCACCCGCGATCCGTGCTGGTAGCCGGCGATGATCGCGTCCTTCGGCGACATCCCGTGCAGGAACTCCTCGCGCATTCGGGTCACCAGGAAGACCTGATAATCCATCGCCAGGCCGAAGACCACACCGACCAGGAAGATCGGCAGGAAGCTCAGCAGCGGCTGCGGATGATCGATCAGTCCGCCCCAGCCGTCGGTGAAGATCAGCGTGGTGATGCCGAACGTGGCGAGCACCGAGAAGACAAAGCCGAGCGTGCCGATCAGCGGCACCCAGATCGACCGGAACACACCGATCATGATCAGGAAGGCCAGGCCCACCACCACGGCGATGTACGGGATCAGCGCCTTGTCGAGCTTGGCCGACAGATCCGACATGATCGCGGTCTGACCGCCCACGTGCAGGACGGCGTTCTCGGACTCGAGCGTCGGCGACAGGTCGCGGATCGCCTCCATCAGATCGTGCGTCTGCGTCGACGACGGGGAGGTGGTCGGGGTGACGATCACCATGGCCGCGGTGGCGCCGGCGTTCGGATTCTTCGGATCCTGGGTGCCGTTGCCGATCCAGGTGACGGTCTCCGGCTTGTAGACGTCGGGCAGTTCCTTGATCTCGCTGACCGCCTTGTCGGCGGCCGGCGCCACGTCCTGGCCGTCGTCGGTCTTGACGATGGTGAACAGCTGACCGGTCACACCCTCGCCGAAGCCCTCCTTGAGCATCTCCTGCGCCGGGATCTCGTCGCGCGAGGTCATGTCCAGGCCCAGCGTCATACCCTTGATCGGGATGGCGGCGGCCACCAGGATCGCCAGGCCGGCGACGATGAACGGGATCGGCTTGCGCACGACGGTGCGGCCGAACTTCACACCCAGGCTGTCCGAGGTGGTGGACTCTTCGGCGTGCTTGATCCACGGGATCTTCGGCTTGAAGGCGAAGCGGCCGGTGGCCCCGAGCAGCGCCGGGATCAGCGTGAGCGCACCGAGGACGGCCACCAGCACGGCCATGGCCGCACCCAGACCCATCTGGGTGATGAGCGGAATGCCGATCACCATCAGGGCGACGACGGCGATGATCACCGTCAGGCCGGCGAAGACGACCGCGGTGCCGGCTGTGCCGACGGCGCGGCCCGCGGCATCGGCGGGATCACCCCCACGGTTGGCCTCCGTGCGGTAGCGGGAGACGATGAACAGCGCGTAGTCGATGGACACGGCGATCCCGAGCATCATCACGATGCCGGTGGCCGACTCGTTGACGCTCCAGATCTCGGCCGAGAGCGTGACCAGCATGATCGTCAGCAGCACGCCGACGATGCCGGTGACCAGCGGGATGAAGGCGGCGATCAGTGCACCGAAGGCGACGATCATCACCACGAAGGCGACCGCGAAGCCGATCATCTCGGCGGTGCCGCCGGCCTCCATCGCCTGCATGACACCGCTGGTGGCCTCGACCTGCAGGCCGTCACCCCGGTTCTCGTCGAGCACGTCGACGAACTTGTCCTTGTCGTCGGTGGTCACGTCCATGATCTTGATGTTCTGCGGGACGTTGATCATGCCGACCTGACCGTTGGCCGACAGCACCGAGTCGGCGGCCTGCGGGTTGGCCTCGGCCGCCTTCAGCGGGCTGACGATCGCCTCTTTGTCGGCGTCGGGCAGGCCCTGCAGGTCGGTGACCAGCTTGTCGATCTGCGCGCTGTGCTGGGCGAGGCCGTTATCGGCCTTGATCAGCACCATGGTCGTCGAATGCTCTTGCTGGTCGTTGATGGCCGGGAACTCGGAGGCCATCAGGTCGATGGCGATACCGCCGTCCGTGCCGGGCAGATCGAAGTCCTTGGCGAACTTGGGGCTCAGCGACGAGACGGCGCCGATGGCGATGGCGAGGACGGCGACCCAGGCGCCGATCACCCACCACTTGTGCCGGAAGGAGAACTTTCCCACCCGGAAGAGGAATGAAGACATGCGCGGCCTTTCGGATCGCGAAAATGTGTTGGTCGCTAACGAGTGTTACCGACTAACACATTCACAGCAAGTCGGCAGAAAGTGAGTTCACCCGCCCGATGTTTCAGGGTATGGCGGCCGACACGGTTGCGGCTACAAGTTTTTTGCCGCCGACAGGAAGGCGCGGATGGCGTCGTGATCCTTGACTCCCGGAGCCGACTCGACGCCGCTGGACACGTCGACGCCCCAGGGACGGGCCTGCGCGACGGCGTCGGCGACGGTGTCCGGGGTCAGGCCCCCGGCCAGGATCCAGCGGCCGGTCAGGCCGTTATCGCGGACCGACGTCAGGTCCCAGCGCTCCCCGGAGCCGGGCCGCGGGGCGTCGAGGAGCAGGGCCTCCTCGCCGTAGTCGCCCACCCGGGCCGTCGGCGCGTGCGTGAGCGAGGTGGCGCGCCACAGACGCGGGAAGAGCGCCGCGGCCGCCGAGAACTCGAGCTGGCTGTACGGGCCGTGCAGCTGGAGGACGTCGACGCCGATCCGGCCTGCCAGCCGGGCGGCGTCGGCGCCGGTCATGTCGTTGACCACCAGCACGGTCTCGGCGCGGTGCGCCACCGCGCCGACGATGCTGCGGGCCCGGTCTTCGTCGATCGCGCGGGGGCTGGTGGCATTGATGACCATGCCGATGGCGTCCGCGCCTGCCTCGACGGCCACCTCGGCGGCGTCGACGTCCTTCAATCCGCAGATCTTGACGTACATGCGCACGAGTCTAGGCGCCGGCGACGACCGGTCAGGCCTCGGCGGCTGCCGGTGCCGGCTGGGGCGGGGCCACCAGCGCGGCGGCGATCGCGGTGGTGAACGGCACCGACAGGGCCAGGGCGATGCCGCCGACGAAAGCGCGGGCCAGCTCGATGGCCACCTGCTCGCCGGTGAGCAGGGTGCCGAAGGGCTGGCCGGCCACCGAGAACAGCAGCAGCAGCGGCAGGGCGCCGCCGGCGTAGGCGAAGACCAGCGTGTACACGGTGCTGGCGATGTGGTCGCGGCCCACCCGCATCGAGGCGCGGAAGGCGCCGATCCGGCTCTGGCCCGGGACGGCGGCCAGCTCGAAGGTGGCCGAGGCCTGGGTGATCGTCACGTCGTTGAGGACGCCGAGGGTGCCGATGACGAAGCCGGCCAGCAGCAGCCCGTCGAGCGGGATCGAGCCGCGATACACCGCCAAGCTGGCAGTGGTCTCAGCGGACAGACCGGTCAGGTGCAGGCTGGCGATGGCGGCCTTGCTGAGCAACGCGGCCATCAGCAGGGAGGTGAGGGTGCCCAGCAGTGCCGAACTGGTCCGCAGCGAGAACCCGTGCGCGAGGTACAGCACCACGAACAGGATCACCGCCGAGGAGACGATGGCCACGGCCGCCACATCGTTCCCGTCGAGGATCGACGGCAGGGTGAAGTAGCCGAGGACGGCGAAGGCGACGGCCAGACCGATGATCGCGCGCAGCCCGCGCCAGGTGGCCACCCCGATGATCGCCAGCACGAAGGCCACCGCCCACCAGATCAGCGCCGACGAACGCTGATAGTCGAAGAAGGCGTACTGGCGGGCGCCGTCCGGTCCGGCGAAGTGGCTCAGCCGCAGGTCGTCGCCGAGCTTGAGCTGGGGGCGGTCGGCGTGGCGCTGGCCGGACGCGGCGTCGGCGGGACTGAGCAGCACCGTGTACCCGCCGGCGTCCGGGCCGTCGGAGAGTTTCACGACGGAGGCGACGCAGTCGCCGCCGATGTCGGGGATCTGCGGATAGTCGACGCCGACCGACCCGGAGGCGGTCTGCGAGCAGTCCACCCGGGATTGGGCGATCACGCTGCCGTCGGCGGTCGCGATGGGGCCGCCGTCGGCGGACTGGAACTGCATGGGGATCGGCCGGTCGCCGTGGCTGGGCCAGAGCACGACCACCGCGACCGCCGAGGCCACCGCCGCGATCAGCAGCAGCCCGAGCACCACCGGTTTGGCGTAGCGCGCCAGATTCTGCACCGGGCCGGAGGCGTGACCGTGACTGTGGCCGTGCCTGGTGTGCGCGTGCCCGGCCGTCGCCGGCTCGGCGGCGGGCGCCGGTTCGCGCTGCTCGGCCGGATCGGGAAGGCGATGGCTCACGCCGCTCAGGGTAGCCCCGGTGCGGCCGGAGGCCGGCAGGGATGTGATTGTGCCCCCAGTCGGACTCGAACCGACACTGCGCGGATTTTAAGTCCGCTGCCTCTGCCAATTGGGCTATGGGGGCGCGGGATCAAGGATGCCATGCGCCGTCGGGTCAGGCCGACAGGCTGCCCGCCGGCAGTCGCAGCCGGGATGCGTGCCTTTTGAGCAGGGTGACCAGTGACGGCTCGGAGACCGGGATCCGGCCGGTGCGCCCGATCATGGTCAGCGCGCCGGTGACCCGGCATTGTGCGTCTGTGACCGGCACGGCCAGTGCGCTGCGTCCGGCGCGCGACTCGTCGATCTCCACCGCGACCCCGTTCTCCCGGACCGCAGCCAGCTGCCGGTGCAGGGCCGGCGGTTCGACGATGGTGGCGGCGGTCAGCGCGGGCAGGGCGCGGGCGGCCGCCGGATCGGCTTCGGGCCGTGGGCGATTGGCGAGCATGATCTTCCCGACGGCGGAGGCGTGCGGATGGCTGCACATCGCGTCGGCGCCGGGCAGTTCGTGATCGGGATCGAGGTCGACCAGCCGGACCCGGTCGTCGACGAAGGAGGCCAGCACCACACCGAAGCGCACACTGCCGCGGATGTCGGCGAGCACCGTCGAATTGTGGGACTCGGCCGGGCCGGACTGCGGGCCGGCGAGCTGCTGGATGCGGGCGCCGAGCGCGAATCCGGACAGGTCGGCGATGCGGACCAGATAGCCGTCGGCCACCAGCAGGTTGAGCAGCTTGTAGGCGGTGGCGCGGGGGATTCCGCTGTGCTGGGCGATCTCGCGGGCACTGGCACCCGGCCCGATCGCGGCAACCGCCTCGAGCAGCAGCAGCCCGCGCTGCATCGCCCGGGGTTCGTGGCCGCTCGGCTCACCGTAGGCCATCGCCGGCGCCTTCCACGCTGCCGCCGGGATCATCGGACCGGCCGGCCACCAGGACCAGGGCGCCGGAGGCGTCCGGACCGTAGGCGGCGGCGCCGGGCAGCACATCACCGGAGTCGGCGCGGTCGAAGACGCCCATGCCGTCGAGCCCGCGCGAGCAGTATCGGCGCAACAGCCACGGCCATGCGGCCACTCCGGCGAGCAGCAGCGCGAGCGCGACCGGTGCCGCCGCATCGTGGCGCCCGACGCTCAGCACCAGCTGCGCGACCAGCGCGCAGAGCAGCCCCGCCGCGGTGAGCGTCCCGCACACCACCAGTGCCGGGGTGAGCTCGCCGATGCGGCGCAGGAACCAGACGGCCGCCACCGCGATCAGCGCATAGCCGGTGATCAGGCCGACCCGGCTGGCCGCCTGCACCGGCGCGAGCAGCACGGTGTCGGCGCCGGACAGCAGAACCGCGGTGGCGGTGGCCGCGAGCGCCATCGCCGCGCCGACCCCGGCCACCGGGGTGCGGAACCGGCCGCTGACCGTGGCCAGGGTGCGCGGCAGCACCCGGTCCAGGCCCATGGTGAACAGCAGCCGCGAGGCGGCATTGGTCGACGCCATCGACGAGGCCAGCCAGGAGCAGGCCAGCGCGAGCTGCACCAGGGCCACCAGCAGCCCCGAGGTGTGCGCCGAGGTGCCGTGCAGATAGATGTCGACGAGGATGTCCGCGCGCCCGGTCAGCGCCGCCCAGCCGGCCACCAGGAACAGCACACCGCACAGGATCGGCGTCCACAGCACCGCGCGGGTCACGGTCACGTACGGCCGGCGCGCCTCGGATCCGAGGAAGGTGGCGCTCTCGAAACCGGCGAGCGCGAAGACCACCGTCAGCCAGAACGCCATCGACCCCGACCCGGGCGTCACCGGAACCTGCTGCCCGGCATCGGAGACCGCCATGAGCGTGACGATGAAGACCAGCGAGACGGTCTCGATCGCCAGGATGACGATCGCGGTGAGCCGCACGCCACGCACCAGCGAGACGCCCATCGCAGCCAGAATCGTCAGGAAGACCAGGGTTTTCACGGTGGAAGCGTCGGCGTCGAGGCCGCACGCGCTCAGCAGTGCGGTCACCGCGAGCGTGCCGTGATAGAGGGTCAGCGTGCTGCTCGCGATGTATTTGAGGGCGATCGCGGCGCCGCCGAGTAGCGCCGGCCGCCGGCCCAGCCCCTGGAAGACGAAGCTGTACAGACCGCCGGGGGAGACCATCCGGCGGGTGAACTGCGACAGGCACACCGCGGTGGCCACCATCAGCGCCAGCACACCGCCCAGCAGCAGCACCCCGCTCACCGCATCGTTGTGGGTGAGCAGCATCGTCGGGACGATCACCATCGATGCCGCCGGCGCGGTGGTGGCCACCGACTGCGCGATCACCTCGGCACCGGAGAGCCGGCGCCGGCCCAGCACCCGCATGGGGGAGTCGTCGCCCACCGGGCCGTCCGGGTCGTGTGATCGGCGGATCGCCTCCATCAGTGCGGACATACGCGCAGAACCTAGTCACCGCATGTTGCGGCGATGTTGCTGACCGGTGTCACCGGTGTAGTGCCGGGTGAGACACCACCGGCCGTGATTCTCACTCGGTACGTCGCCGAACGTTGCGCCGTCGACAACGTTCGGCAATTCCGCAGCGGCACAGTCATTTCCAGCAACAGCATTTCCAGCAACAGCCGATCGCGGCGTGAACGCGACGACCACACGGAGGCGAAATGGCAGTCACTCGGAGATCCTTCATCAGAGGAATCGGCATGGCCGGCGGGGCCGGTCTGGCCTACGGTGCGATGTCGTCGATCGGCATGGCCCCGGCGGCGGGCGCCCCGTCGGCGACCACCAGCGGCTACCGGCCGCCCTCGGCCGGCGACCTGATCGGCGACGTCTCCGGCGATCACTCGGTGGTGATCCTCGGCGGCGGCCCGGCCGGCCTGTGCGCCGCCTACGAGATGCGCAAGGCGGGCTACAAGGTGACCGTCCTCGAGGCACGGCAGCGGCCCGGCGGCCGGGTCTGGTCGGTGCGCAACGGCACCACCGAGACCGACCTGAACGGCGAGACCCAGACCTGCACCTTCTCGGAGGGGCACTTCTACAACCTCGGCGCCACCCGTATCCCGCAGACGCACATCACCCTGGACTACTGCCGGGAACTGGGCGTGGAGATCCAGCAGTTCGGCAACCAGAATGCGACGACGCTGGTCAACTACACCGGCGACCAGCCGCTGGCCCACCAATCCGTCACCTACCGGGCCGCCAAAGCCGACACCTACGGGTACATCTCCGAGCTGCTCACCAAGGCCACCAACCGCGGCGCGCTCGACGACGTGCTCAGCCGCGACGACAAGGAGGCGCTGACCGAATTCCTCGCCGACTTCGGCGACCTGTCCTCGGACGGCCGCTACCTGGGGACCTCGCGGCGCGGCTACATCACCGAGCCGGGCGCCGGCCTCGACTTCGGCGGCGACACCCGTCCGTACCGGATGAGCGATGTGATCCAGGGCGGACTCGGCCGCAACTTCTCCTTCGAGTTCGGCTACGACCAGGCCATGCTGATGTTCACCCCGGTCGGCGGCATGGACCGCATCTACTACGCCTTCCAGGACAAGATCGGCACCGACCACATCCACTACGGCGCCGAGGTGGCGTCGCTGAAGAACACCGGCGACGGTGTGGACGTCACCTACGTCCAGAACGGGCGGAGAAAGAAGGTCAGCGCCGACTACTGCATCTGCACGGTGCCGCCCCACCTGGTCGGCCGGCTCGAGAACAACCTGCCCGCCGACGTGCTCACCGCGCTCAAGGCGGCGCGTCCGTCGTCGTCGGGCAAGCTCGGCATCGAGTACTCCCGCCGGTGGTGGGAGGAGGACGAGCGCATCTACGGCGGTGCCTCGAACACCAATCGCGACATCTCCCAGATCATGTTCCCGTACGACCACTTCGGTTCCGACCGCGGCGTGGTGGTCGCCTACTACAGCTCGGGTAAGAGCCAGCAGGCCTTCGAGTCGCTCCGGCACCGGCAGCGGCTGGCCAAGGCCCTCGACGAGGGGGCGGCGATCCACGGCTCGAAGTACAAGCAGAACATCTCGTCGTCGTTCTCCGGCAGCTGGAAGCGCACCAAGTACTCCGAATCGGCCTGGGCCAACTGGGTGGGCGCCTCCGGTCACGGCGGTGAGGCGACGCCCGAGTACCGCAAGCTCCTCGAACCGGTCGACCGCATCTACTTCGCCGGGGATCACCTGTCCAATGCGATCGCCTGGCAGCACGGGGCGTTCACCTCGGCGCGATCGGTGGTCACCTCCATCCACGAGCGGATCGCCGCCGGCTGACCGACGGCGCGGCCGCAACCGCGGCCGCGCCACCACCGCAACCCTCCACCACTCCGGCGCTGCGCCGGTTCACGAAAGGTACGGCCCATGAACACCTATTCAAAGAGGCGGATGGCGCTCATCGCCGCCGCGACCAGCGGCGTGCTGCTGCTCGGCGCCTGCTCGTCCGACGACGACGGCGAGAGCCAGAACAAGGCCGACTTCACCTCGAAATCGATCATCGAGGCCGGCGCGGAGAACCCGATGATCGCCGAAGGCGTGATCATCGGCCCCGACGCCTACTTCTACAAGTCGTCCGGGCTGGGCCCGGCCGCGCTGAACGAGGGCGCCCCGGAGGCGAGCGTGGACGCCTACGTAGACACCTCGATGTTCGAGGACGGCGCGCTCACCGGCGGGGTGACCATCACCGAGGCGCAGGGCCTCAACGCACTCGCCCAGATCAAGGACAACCTCGAAGCGCAGGGACTGACCCTGCAGGACGTGGTGTCCATGCGGGTCTTCCTGGTCCGGGCGCCCGGTGCGGCCGCCGTCGACTACGCCGGCTGGAACCGCGCCTACCGGCAGTACTTCGCCAACACGAACCTCAAGTCCGAGGACACCGAACTGGTGCCGCTGGGCACTGGCGAGCCGGCGGCCCCGCTCGAACGGAACCCGGCGCGACCGAGCCGGTACGCCATCGAGGTGGGCAGCCTCCCGGTCCCGGGCTGGCTCGTCGAACTCGAGGTGGACGCGGTGTACCCGGCCGGCGACGAACCGAAGGAGTGAGTCGTGGGAGCCCTGAGCCCGGCCCACTGGGCCGTCATCGCGATCGTCTTGTTCGTGCTCTTCGGGGCGCGCCGGCTGCCGGACATGGCCCGCGGCGTCGGACAGTCGCTGCGGATCCTGCGCAGTGAGGTCCGCGAACTCGAAGCCGAGGCCGCCGCCGATCAGCCCCGGCCCGACCCGTCCGGAGTGCCCGACCCGCAGCGGGCCGGCTGAGAAGCCTCCTTGGCCGATCGCCCGCGACGATGCGACGATGCCCTGGTGAACGAACGCATGCAGGTCGAGATCTGGACCGACATCAACTGCCCGTTCTGCTACCTGGGGTGGAACAGCTTCCGTACGGCGCTCGAGGCCTTCGAGCATCGCGACCGGATCGAGCTCGTACACCGCTCCTTCGAGCTCGATCCGGCGCAGCCGCGCGGAGTGTCCCAGTCGGTGATCGCCCATCTGGCCGAGCAGTACGAGCTCGACCTCGAGCAGGCCGCCGAAGGCGAGCGCACGCTGGCGGCCAAGGCGCTCACCGACGGCCTCGAATACGTCGTGGCCGACCGGGACTTCGGCAACACCTTCGACATGCACCGGATGGTGCACTTCGCGGCCGAATCGGGTCGGGCGAGCGAGATGCTCGACGCCTTCTTCGCCGCGAACTTCGCCGACTCCCGGCCGCTGTTCGGCGACCCGGAGCGGATCGTCGAGGTGGCCGTCGGCGCCGGTTTCGACGAGACCGCCGTCCGCGAGGTCCTCGCCGACGAGGACCGGTACGCGATCGACGTCCGCGACGACGAGGAGCTCGCGGTGAACTTCTCGATCCCCGGGGTGCCGTTCGTGGCCCTCGACCGGCACTTCGTGATCAACGGCTACGAGCCGCCGGAGACCGTCGGCGAGGCCCTGCAACTGGCCTGGGACCGCTACTCGGGCGCCACGTCGGTGTAGTCGGCGAAACCCGACTGCTCGTGCGGCCCGATGGCCGCGAACTCGAACAGGCCGTCGCCGCTGTGCACGGCGCCGTCGGCGTCGGTGAGGGTGAACCGGGCGATGTGGTCGGTGACGCAGAACAGCTTCAGCATGGAATCGAGGTCGGACACCTTGTGCCGCAACGACTCCACCTTCAGCTCGCCCTGCCACATGCCGTGCCGCCAGTCCTGCTCCAGGCCGTAGCCGGTGCCGATCCCCAGATAGTTCGCCAGCACCGGCTCGCAGGCCACGGTGGTCGTCGCCCCCGACGGCTTGACGAAGCGCAGCTCGGCCGACGACGCCTCGCGGGTGCCGGGCAGAAAGCTCACCCGGTGCTCGACCCGGCCCAGCCATTCCGGTGCCCGGCCGGGGTCGTCCCACACCCGCCGTGCGTCGCCCATGATGCGTTCGCCCTCGCGGGTCTCCTGCACCACCACGACCACGGCGAAGCCGGCGAAGCGCATCACCGAGTAGATCCAGAAGAAGGTGGTGGCGTCCGGTTCGGCGGCCCGGCGGCCCGGCGGCTCGGCCTCGCCGACCGGCCGCACACCCCACGACCGGTCGCGCTTGCCGCGCCAGTGCTGCGGGTCGACGTCGAAATCGGCGCCGTCGACGGTCAGCGACCCCGACCAGCGTCC
>NZ_JBJURU010000011.1:51559-53510 GCF_046098115.1 Gordonia sp. VNK21
CTTCCACCTCAGCAACGCCGTGTTCCACAGGCTGGAGCTGGTCGGACACCTTGTGCCGCAACGACTCCCCCTTCAGCTCGCCCTGCCACATGCCGTGCCGCCAGTCCTGCTCCAGGCCGTAGCCGGTGCCGATCCCCAGATAGTTCGCCAGCACCGGCTCGCAGGCCACGGTGGTCGTCGCCCCCGACGGCTTGACGAAGCGCAGCTCGGCCGACGACGCCTCGCGGGTGCCGGGCAGAAAGCTCACCCGGTGCTCGACCCGGCCCAGCCATTCCGGTGCCCGGCCGGGGTCGTCCCACACCCGCCGTGCGTCGCCCATGATGCGTTCGCCCTCGCGGGTCTCCTGCACCACCACGACCACGGCGAAGCCGGCGAAGCGCATCACCGAGTAGATCCAGAAGAAGGTGGTGGCGTCCGGTTCGGCGGCCCGGCGGCCCGGCGGCTCGGCCTCGCCGACCGGCCGCACACCCCACGACCGGTCGCGATTGCCGCGCCAGTGCTGCGGGTCGACGTCGAAATCGGCGCCGTCGACGGTCAGCGACCCCGACCAGCGTCCGGTCTGCACGAAGCGCATGGTGTCGAAGGTGACCCGTTCGAGCTGGCGCTGGAAGTGCCGGGGTTCGAGCACGGCCGGCGAGTCCGCGGTGAACTCCAGATCGAAGGACAGGTCGCCGTGGCCGGGGTCGAGGACCAGGTGCAGCCGCTGCAGGCCCTCGAGCACCTCGATGCGCAGCGGGCCGATCTGCAGATCACAGCGGTCGTCGCCGAGCGCCCGCGAGCCGCGCACCACGATGTGCTCGTCGCGCAGCCGGACCACCGCGAAGAAGTCCGCCACCCCCAGGTTCGGGTAGACGCCCAGCCCCAGGATCAGCCACGGCTGGTCCGGGTCGCCGTCGTGGTGGGCGTTGAAGTAGTAGCGGTCGTAGAAGTTGCGGTCCGAGGTGCCCACATGCCGGATCACCTCGGCGACCTGATGGATCGGGTAGTCGTCGAGCGGGGAAAGGCTCACGGCAGCTCCGTCCAGTAGGTTCCGGCCAGCATCGCCTCGAGGGTCGCGCGGTGCATGATCATGTCGTCCGGGTCGTCGGGTTCGACGGCCTGCCCGAAGTGGATGGTACGGGTGGTGACCCGGTACATGACCACGGCGTGGATGAGCGCGGCGTAGAGGGTGTAGAAGTCCATGTGCTGCGGCCGGTAGCCGGTCCGCGCCGCATAGTGGTCGACGACGTCGGCGCGGCGCAGGAAGGACGGCAGCCCGGCCAGACCGGCGGCCACCGTCAGATCCTGGAAGAAGCGGTGGATGAAGATCATCCACGCCACGTCCAGCTCCCGCGGGCCGATCGCCGCCATCTCCCAGTCGAGGACCGCCCGAGGCGCGAAATCGTTCTCGCCGTAGATGATGTTGCCGATCCGGGCGTCGCCCCAGCACAGCACCGGATCGGTCTCCTCCGGCAGATTCTCGAGGATCCAGCCGAAGCCGCGTTCGATCAGCGGGGCCCCGGCCCGGCCGGTGCTGGCCCAGTCGTAGAAGGCGCGCAGCCTCCGGACGTGCGCGGTGAGCGGCGTCTCACCGGGCTGAGGCTGCTCCAGGCCCGCGCCGTCGATCGGGGCGGAATGCACCTGCGCGAGCACGGCGACCGAGTTGCGGGTGAGCTCGGCGCGCTGCGCATCGGAGGCCGCGGTCACCCAGGAGTCGAAGGTGTAGGGCATCACGTCCGGCGGGATGCGGCCGTCCACCCGGGACATCACGAAGAACGGCGCGCCCAGCGGTCCGGTGTCCGGCTCGCACCACAGCAGCTCGGGCAGCGGGACCGCGGTGTGTGCGGCGACGTGGCCGATCACCTGGAACTGTCCGGGCAGATCGTACGACTCGAAGACCGGATCGCTCTGCGCGGACGGTGCGATCCGCACGGCCAGGGCGTGCTCGCTGCCGTCCCAGCGGGCGTCGGCC